>NZ_JARKPW010000095.1:0-11985 GCF_029975095.1 Aminiphilus sp. | reverse complement strand
AGCGCTCCCAGCTTGTGCATCCGGTCCTCGTCGGGGTGCACCCCCAGCCAGACGGCTCCGAGCCCCTGGGCCTCCGCGGAGAGGAGAATGTTCTCCGTGGCGGCGGCACAGTCCTGGGGCCAGTAGCCCGGATAACGCTCCAGGGCGGGATCGGCGCAGACGGCGATCACCACCGGCGCACGGGGAACCATGCTCGCGTAGGGATGCAGGCGGGGAATCTCCTCCCGGATCGCCCGGTCGGTGATGACGACGAAATGCCAGGGGCGCTGGTTGCCCGCCGAGGGGGCGCTCATGCCCGCTTCGAGCAGGGCACGGATCTGCTCCTCCGTGACGGGCTCCGCGGTGTAGTTGCGGATGCTCCGCCGTTTTAGAATAACTTCCTGGGCCGTTCGTTTCTCTTCCATCATGCATTCCTCCATCCTTCGGATGCGCAAGCGGATGCTCCTGCGCGTCCGCATTCCTTTTCGTTTTGGCAAGGAGCGTTCCTTCTCTCAGGAAGCTCGCAGAAACCGGCTTTGAGAAGCTCACAGAAGCCGACTTTTTTCCTTTTCACATCGCCCATTATCGCCCATTATCGCCCATAAAGACTCTTTACATCCTCTCGCGCCCGTCGTCTCTCCGTCCTTTCCATTCCCCGCTCACCCGTTCTGCGCCGGACCTCCGGCGCTCCTTCGCCTTTCATCGACCACACTTCGAGCGCGCCTCCCCGTTTTTTCCGCGTCAAGGATCAGAGCAGCGACGTGAGCCGTTCCCGAAGGGGCAGACCGTCGTGCCAGGCCTTTCCCACCTTCTCGCCCACCGCCCAGTAGGCATTGTCCGGCATGGAGAGCACGAAGGGACGCACCTTCAGAATGTCCGGCATGCCGTTCGTGAGATAGCGCTCCTCCGTCCAGGTGCCGACCACCTCACCGATGAAGATCAAGTCCGCGGGCAGTTCCACGGTCTTCACGACGCGGCACTCCATGGCGACAGGACACTGCCGGATCAGGGGCGCCTTGCTCAGGGAACCGTAGAACACCTCGAAAAATGCGGATTTGTCCACCTGACGCCCGCTCACGAGGCCCATGAGGTCCGTCTCCGCCACCAGATCCACGGAGGGGATGTTGATGCTGAACTCTCCGCTTGCGACAACACCGTCCCGGGTGGCGTGGTCTCCCAGGGCGACGGCCATGTACGGGGGAGTCATGTTGACCCGGCTGACCCAGGCCACGGCCTGGAAGTTCGCCCGGTCGCCGAGCATCGCCCCCACCAGAACCTGCGGCTGGGGCAGCAGAAAGGCGTTGCCGCCGATGTTGATCTTCTCCAGGTTGATCTTCTCCCCGTCGATCTTCTCCGGGGCGCGCTGTTCCATGCAGTTTTTCTCCATCGCGCATCTCCTCCTCCCTCTCCTCACTCCTCACACCGCTCGGATCGTCACCTCCGTGTCCTCACACCGCCTGGATCGTCACCTCCGTCCAGGCAGTCCCATCCCCTCGGCGGTCACCCCCAATATCCGCTTCGTTCCAGAAATCAGATCGTCCAGGTACGCAAGGTCGTTGTGCACCCGCGCCAGGACGAGCGTTCCCTCGAAAAGGGCGAAGACCGCACGGGCCAAAAGCTCCACATCCGCGCCGGAGTCGATCCGTCCTGCGTCGCGGGCGTCCGAAATCGCCTGGCGGAAAAAGGCGAAATGTCCCGCGAGGATCCGGTGGACCGTGCGGGTGATCCGCTCGCTTCCCTGGACCATTTCGGCTCCCACGTGCAGGTAGGGACAGCCGCAGATGCATCCTCCTCCGGCCCGGCGTTCCACATTGAAGCGACGGACCTGGTCGAAATAGTCGAAGAGGCGCTCCAGGGGGTCTTTTTCGGCGGCGAAGATGCGGCGCATGGCGGAAAGAGAGTGCTCCCAGTGCCCCTCCAGCGCCTGGGCGGCCAGATCCTCCTTGGAGGCGAAGAAATGGTAGAAGCTGCCCTTTTTGACCTCCGCGGCCTGACAGATGGCCTCCACCCCCACGGCGTCGTAGGTCCGGGTCCAGATAAGATCCAGCGCCGCATGCAGCAGGCGTTCTCGTGCATCGCTCGTTCGTCCCACGACACTCCTCCTCCGGCATGTCCGTCTGAAAACGGGCGCGACGTGAAAAGGCGCTTCCGAAATGCTCCCTCCGGCATGTTCTTCTGAACATGCTCCTCCGGAACACGCCTCCGGAACTCTCTTTCGGAAACGCTTCTCCGGATGCTCTTTCTGTAAACGCTTCTCCGGAAGGCTTCTCGCGAAAATGCTCCTCCGCGATGCTCTGCCCGGCAGAGTCGCCCGGTGTGAGGGTCATTATAGTTGACCGTTCGGTAAAAATCAAGCCGCAGTGGAAAATCGGAGACGCCGCAGGGGCTCTCTGCGGGCATCCCCGCGTCCACGGAAAGAGGAAGGGCGGAAGAGAAACGCGACATGCCCGTTTCCATTCTTTATCCTTTATTGCGGGCATCCCCGCGGGGAGGAAGGACACGCAGAAGCGCGAAGGGGTATACTTCGGACGCAGCTCTCCGGCGCGTTCCAGCGAAGCGCGGCGATGCCTTCGGCAAGGCGCTGTTCTCGCCTTCCGCAAAGGCGCGGAAGGCACTCCCCCGGACCGACGAAAGAGAGCGACGGACAAGGAGCGACGAGACACCGAAACCGGAAAAGACGACTGGACGGGAAAGAAGCGCGGAGCGGAAGGGAGGGGGGCGGAGGATGGGAACGTGGCGCAAGGTACCGGTGGAGACGCCCGAGGGCGTGCGGGAGGGCATCGCGCCGCTGGTGCTCTCGGCGAGCCGGGCGACGGATATTCCCGCCTTCTACCTGGAGTGGTTTCTGGAGCGGCTCGACGCGGGATACGCGCGGTGGCGCAATCCCTTCGGCGGGGCGGAGCAGTTCGTGTCGCTCCGGGACGTGCGGGCCTGCGTGTTCTGGACCAAGAATCCCGCGCCGCTTCTAGCCGCGGCGGAGCGGCTGGAGGCGCGTTTTCCCTTTGTGGTGCAGGTTACGGTGAACGACTACGAGGCGGAGGGGCTGGAGCCGGGGGTACCGCCCCTGGCGGAGCGGCTCGGAGCCTTTGTGCGGCTTTCCCGGCGCATCGGTCGGGAGCGGGTGATCTGGCGCTTCGATCCGCTCCTCCTCGGCGGCGGGCTCTCGGCGGAACGGCTCCTCGCAAAGGCGGAGGCCGTCGGAGAGGCCCTCGCCCCCGCGACGGAACAGCTCGTCTTCAGCTTCGCCGACGTGGCGGAGTACCGCAAGGTGCGCGCCGCCCTCGACCGGGCGCGTCTTCCCTTCCGCGCCCCTACCGAGGACGAGATGCACCGCCTCGCCGAAGGTATCGGCGCACTCTGCCGGAAATGGGGCCTTCGGGGGGCCACCTGCGCGGAACGGATCGACCTGGAGGCGTACGGCATCGGGCACAACCGCTGCATCGACGGCGACCTGCTGCGGCGCATCGCGCCACACGACCCGGTGCTGTGCCGCTTTCTGCGCGGCACGACGGCGGCAGGCGCGCCGGAGACGGCGCGGCAGCCCCTGCAGTTTCCCGCGGCCTGTGCGCCGGGAGAACCCGCACCCGGGGCGGCCCCGGCCCCGAACCGAGGAAAGGACCGGGGGCAGCGCGCCGCCTGCCGCTGCATTCCAAGCAAGGATATCGGTGCCTACGGCACCTGCCCGGCGGGGTGCGTCTACTGCTACGCCACCGCCTCGCCCGAGGCGGCGCGGGCGCGCCTGCGGACGCTCGCCCCGGGACAGGACTGCCTGGGAGGGTGAGGGGGCCTGGTGTGTCGCGTCAAAAAAAACTCTGATCAGAAAACGCTGCGCACGTAGGGAGCGCCCTCTCGTGATCGGAGCTTTCCCGGCGGATCGCGGGTCGCATGCCGTTTCTCCCGAATCGGCGGAGCATTTTTCAGAGCTTGTCACATGCAACCGAGCAGCTATTCCGTGGATTCCGACAGGTCAAGGAGGAAGCGCCATGCCGGGACCACGTCGATGGTCCCGGCACCGGCCACGATTCGCTCGTCCTCGTTCCGGGCCACGATGGTTCCGGCGGCAAGCCCCAGCTCGGCCATGGCCTCACTCAAGGCCACAGTCTCCCGTTTCCGCGTCTGCGGGTCCGCCAGAGACTCGCACACCTGGACCAACATGCGCGGCCGGCCGCGCACCGGGACGATGAAATCGACCTCCCGGCCGGTCCTGATTATGGGCACTCCCGGTTATGATTTTTTCTGGATCTTGCCTTATCCGGTCATACATATACCCGGTTCAGCATCAAAGCGTCAGGAATTCTTCCCGGATGCCATTATTTTCCCATATTCGCTCATGCTCCCGGCCCGGACAACTTCCGGTGGCGTCGGGAGCGCCTTCACATGCCCCAGCCTGCCGGTTCTCAAACCAATGTAATCGGGTCACTCCCCTTCTTCAGGTTGCCGTCGTTCAGACGCCTTCCCTTTACACTTCCTTTGAAAAATCGCAACGACGCTGTAGGAACGGCCTGCTAGGCTTCAGAAGAAACCCGGCGATTCCCTAAGAAATCGGTTGCTTGTTCCCGACAAGGACGAGCAGGAATGCGTTACGGAGCATTCTTTTTCCGAGGTGGAATGGGAGCGGATGGGTCCGGAGAAGACGAGGCAGGACGAGGCAGGGCGAAACAAGATGAGATGCAAGAAGACGGAACGAAAACGGGGCCGAGGCGCGAAAAGGCACGGCGGGCCGAGAACGGGGATCGACAAGGAAGGACGTGTGCGGATCATGGCGACGCGGTACGGTAAGGGCTTTGTCAGACACGGAGAGATTGCGGCTTCCGAAGACACCCCCCGGTTGCTTCCGGGGAGGAGCAGGTTTTTCGACCATGTCGGTTTTTGCCATCGTGGAGACTTTTTCTGCCGCGGGAGTTTCCCGGCGTTCCATGACGGACGCGACGGGAACGGAAAAGACTGCGACGAGGCGACATGCGAGGCGTTCGAAATGCGCGGAACAGAGGGGAATGTTCGAAGCAGCGCCTCTTCGGACCGAGACGTTTTAGATCACAGCCCGTCGGACCTGAGTGCTTCGGACCTGAGTTCATTGGACCAAGACGTTTCAGATCACAGTCCGTCGGACTCGAGTTCTCCGGTTCAAGGCGTTTCGGATCGCGTCTCTCCGGAGACTGGCACCTTGAACCGCACCTCTTCAAAACGTGATGCAACACGTGATGCGTCGGCCTGGAGCCGCGGACATGCCGCCGGAGACTGGAGCATGTCCATGGAGGCCTACGGAAGGAAAGAGGAATGCCCGGGCGTCCGCCGGGCCTTCGGCGGAGGGCGTTTCCTCGCCCTGGTGGCGTCGCTGGCGCTCTTCGGGGCGGCGCTTCCGGGGCTGTCGCCGCTTTTGCCCGCTTCGGCGGCGGCGTCAGTGCACTCCTTCGCCCTCGAATCCTTCGTGGCGGTCCCGGGCGGCGTGGCGGAGATCGTCACGGCCACGCCGGACGGGCGATTCCTCTACTACACCAACGCATCGGGGAAAAAGGTGGGCGTTCTTGACATCTCCGACCCGGCGTCGCCCAAGGGACTGCCCTCGCTCGACACGGGCGACGCGGAACCCACGTCGGCGGCGGTGAGCAAGGACGGGCGCGTTCTTCTGGTGGCGCTCCGCAACGGCGACACGGCGGAAAAGGCCGCGCCGGGCACGGTGGCGGTGTACGCTCTCGACGACCCAAAAGCGCCGCGGCATCTGGGGAACATCGCCGTGGGCACGGGCCCCGACTCGCTGGCCGTGACGGAGCGAGACGGTGCGGTGGTGGCGGTGGTGGCCATCGAGGACGAGGAGAGCGACGCCGAGGGCGAGGCGACCTTGGGCGGCAAGCGCCCGGGCCGGGTGGACGTGATCACTCTGAACCTCACCGACGTGGCGGCGTCCCGGGTGGCCTCGGTGACGTTTCCCGAGGAAATGCTCGCGGCGGTTCCGGGAGTGAACTTCCCCGCCGATCCCCAGCCGGAGTTCGTGGCCATCTCTTCCTCCGGCACGGAGGCGGCGGTGACGCTGCAGGAGAACAACGCCACGGCGATTCTGGACATCTCCGATCCGGCGAATCCCAGAGTGAAGCACCTCTTCTGCGCGGGCACGGCGGAGCGCAAGGCGGATCTGAAGAAGGACGGCGAGGTGGCCTTCACCCAGGACTTCAAGGGGCGCCGCGAGCCCGACGCCGTGGCCTACCTCACCGTGAACGGCAGGGAATACCTGGTTCTGGCGAACGAGGGCGACACGGACGTGAAGACCTTCGGCGACGAGGTCTGGGCGGGCGGACGCGGCGTGAGCGTTCTGGACACGGCCGGGGCGGTTCTGTGGGATTCGGGACTCGCTCTGGACGAGGCGGCGGCGCTTTTGGGGCACTATCCGGACGGCCGGTCGCACAAGAAGGGAACGGAGATGGAGGGCGTGACCACGGGGGTCTTTCTCGGGGAGACGCTCCTCGCGGCGGCCTCGGAACGGGGCTCTTTTCTCGCGGTGTACCGCGTGAACGACCCCGCCGCGCCGGAGCTGCTGCAGATCCTCCCCACGGGGATCAGCCCCGAGGGCGTTCTGGCCGTGACGGGCCGGGCCGACGGCAAGGCGCTTCTGGTGACCGCCAACGAGGGCGACGGGACGCTCAACATCTTCTCCGCCCGGGAGAGCGCCCCGGCGGCGGACCCGACGGACCCGCGCATCGTCTCGAAGAGCATTTTCTGGAGCGCCGTCTCGGGGCTCACCACGGACGGAACGTTCCTCTACGCCGTGCCGGACAACGCCTGGGCTCCCTCCCGCATCTGGCGGATCGACATGTCGGGCCTGCAGAACGGCACGGTGGAGGTGGACCGGGCGATTCCGCTCCACAAGGACGGCAAGCCCGTCGCCTATGACCTGGAGGGAATCTGCCGCACCGACGAGGGTTTCTGGCTCGTGAGCGAGGGCAAGACGGGCGCGGAGAACCTGCTGCTCTTCGCGGATGAGGGCGGCGCCGTGAAGGCGGAGTACCCCCTGCCGGAGGCACTGCTCGCCGCGTACGGCGACCCCAAGAACTACGGCTTCGAGGGTGTGGCCACCGCGGACGGCAAAACGGTCTACGTGGCGCTGCAGCGCGGTTTCGATCCGGAGAAAAGCGACGCGGCGATCCTGCGCTTTTCCGTGGCGTCCGGCACGTGGGAGACCGCGGCCTATCCCCTGGAACGGCACTCGAAGGATCCCAAGAAGTTCTGGATGGGCCTCTCCGACCTGGTTCTCGCCGATCCGTCCACGCTGCTCGTGGTGGAGCGCGACAAGGGCATGGGCGGCACCGCGGAGGTGAAGCGCATCTACGCCGTGGACCTGAAGGAGTACACGGACGGAGGCAGGCTCGCAAAGCGGCTCGTCTGCGACATCACCGCCGAGCGGGGGCTGCTGCTCGAAAAGGTGGAGAGCCTCGTTCTTCTGAACGGGCACATGTGGATCGCCACGGACAACGACGGCGCGGGGTGGACCCGTCTGCTCGACCTCGGTCCGGTGCGCTGAAAAGCAGCCGGCGCGGCCTGGCAAAACCGCTCCAGCCGCGCCGGGGCAGGACGTACCGCATCCGCTCCGCCCGGCAAAGGGATGTTACCGTATCGCTCCGGGGCAGCGTGCGCGACGAACCAGCCCCACCCGCCGGAGGCATTTCGCTCAGGCCGCGCCGGGGCAGGACGTACCGCATCCGCTCCGCCCGACAAAGGGATGTTACCGTACCGCTCCGGGACAGCGTACGCGCTCACCGCACCAGGACTCCCCGCGACGCTGCTCCGTCCATCCTGCGCTCCAGATGCAGCATGGACGGAGCAGCGTTTCTTTGCGCCGCCTACGAGCCAATTTCTGATGCTTTGTGACACACCGTTTCCCGGTCGCGTCGTCGCGGTTGTATAAGATATCTTGTACGGTATCTCGCGACAAGCCTCCGCCTTGTGCCGTGCATCGCTCCTTTGCGTCGCTCTTGTTTCCTGCTCTTTCACGTCTGCCCGCTGCACTGCTTTTTCATGCCGCTCCGTCGCGCTCTTTTTGTGCCTCGCCTTGCCTCGCCTTGCCTTGCCTTGCCTTACTCTTCGCATTGGTCTTTCGCGTTATTGCTCGGTGGTGTTCTTTTGTATTGCTCCGCTACCCCCTTCCCTGGGCTTTCCGAAGGGCGTACACTGCCCCTGAAGAGCAGCATGCGGAGATGTCCTCGAAGACAGACACAAGGACAGGGCATCGGGGCTGCTCTCGGCGTACGCCGGCGGCCGCCCCGGAGACATGCCCCCGCACACGGGGACAGCGAAATCACGCAAGCGACATCCGGCGAGGAGAGCAGGGCATGACCCCGCACACAGGGACAGGGAGAGAGGAGCTGAGCGTCATGGCAACGGAGCGGCGCATCAGAGTTCCACAGGGGGTTTCGGAAGAAATTTCCCGGCAACTTCCGGAAACGGCTTCGCTGAAAACGGGAGAGCTTCCGGGAGCGGCTTCGCCGGAAACGAGAGGACTTCCGGAAACGGCTTTGCTGAAAACGAGGAGACTTCCGGAAACGGCTTCGCTCGAAACGAGGGAGCTTTTGGGAGCGGCTTCGCTCGAAACGGGAGGACTGTCGGGATCGGCTTTGGCGGCTTCGCTGAAAACGGGAGAGCTTCCGGGAGCGGCTTCGCCGGAAACGGGAGGACTTCCGGAAACGGCTTCACTGGAAACGGGAGAGCTTTCGGGAGCAACTTCTTTTGACAGGGGTTCGCAAACGGCCTTTCCATGCAGGGGCCGCCGTGACAAGGGCGATGCGCTCCGACACGGAGCCGCTCCGTCACCGCACAGATGCTTCCGCACCGCCGCGGCGGTCCTCTCGGTTTTCCTCGTCGTTCTGACCCTGGCGTCGCTCGGAGCGCCGATTTCCGCACGTTTTGCCCCGGTTCAGGTTCCGGTTCCAGCCACGGCTCAGGCTCAGACTCCGGTGTTGCCGGCGCTGCTCCGTTCCGCCGCGACACTGCTTTTCGTCGTGCCCGCCGACGCGGCCCAGGGGAGCGTGCACGATCCGCTCTCGCCGGAGAACGAGGCGTACATCCGGAACTTCTTCGCGGTCTGGCGGAGCGCATCGACGGAGAAGGCCCACGGGCAGATTCCCGGCTGGCCCCTCTACACCGGGGGCGACTGGTACATGCAGTACCCGCCCCAGTGGTCGGTCCGGGACGCCAATTCCCAGTTTCTCTGGGTATCCGACCCGCGGGGGCTGACACACTTCGTCTTTGCCCAAGCGGCCCAGGTGCAGGGCGGCCTCTCCACGGACGATCTGCGCGCCTTCGTCTTCCAGAAGCTCGTGGGCGGCGCCTCGCCGGTGCTGATCGCCCGGGAACAAAAGAACCCCCTCGCCTCCCTGGGACTCGCCGGGGACGGGGGGCTCATGGACGCGGCCTTCATCCGCTGGATGCACGACAGCGCGGGGAAAATGCTCACCTTCATCCAGATCACGATCCTTGCCCGGAGCCCGCTCTACACGTCGTACCAACTCTTTCTCGAAAGCTGTCCCGAGGCGGAGCTGGTCGCGTCGGCCCGGCAGCTCTTCGACCCCATGATCTACTCGGCGCGGTTCACCATTCCCAACTACAACAGCGAGCTGCATCCGGACACGGACGGAGACGGCTACGCCGACCCCGTGGACGCGGATCCCGAAAATCCCCAGGTGTGGTGACGACACGTCCGGCAGGATTTTGAGATCGGGGTGCCCGGGCGAAAATTCCCAGGTATCAGGTATGGGGACGACACGGGAAATGCTTCCGCATTTCCGGAGCGTTGCGGCGCGGACCTCGGACAAACGATAACGACGCGCATGTCGGACATACAGGCCGAGAGCACGGGAAAGACATGGATGAGAGTACCGGCAACACCACAGGCGGAAACATCGGCGAGAGCGCCGGCAGGAAGAATACGGACAAAGGGCACGGAGTACGGGCGGAGAGGACGAACGACAGGCAGGAGGGCGGTTGCAGGCAAGGTACCAAGCGATAGGAGAGAACATAGGGAACATAAGCCACAGGAGAGAACATACAGGAGAATGACATGGCAAAGCCCCAGGGGAAACACGACATGTGGTGTTACACGGCAACGAAGCGGAGCGCCCGCAAGAAGGTGAAGCGGGCGTCCTCCAAGGCGCGCCGCCGCGCCGAGCGCCGCCGTGAGGACTAGAGGACTGGCCGCGCCGGAGCGAAAGCCCCGGCGCGGCGACGAAATCACCCGAGGACAGGGCGAAAACGTCAAAAGGACAAAGCCGGATGACGACGGATGACGAACGTCAGAAGACGCGTGACGAACGTCGGAAGATTCGACGTCGAAGAACTCACCTCGGAAGACGCGAAACCGGATGACGTCGAAAGCGTCAAAGCCGAAAAGACGGAAAAATCGTCAGAAAGCCCCCGCGCGCAAGGGCTGGGCGGGTCAGAAGCGCCCCTTGCGCGAGGAACGGCTCAGATCGCGCCATCGTCCGCGAGGGCGGCGAGTTCCGCGTCGGAGAGTCCCAAGAGTTCGCCGAACACCGAGGCGTTGTGCTCGCCGAGGGCCGGAGAGGGGGTGCGGACCTTTGGCGGCGTGTCGGAGAGCTTGATGTGGCTTCCGGTGATGACCGTCTCCCCCGCTTTGGGGTGCGACACGGGGACGAACATCTCCCGGTCGCCCGCGATGTGCGGATCCGCCACCACCTGGTCGATGGAGAGGATGGGCGCGCAGGGAACGCCCGCGCCGTCCACTTTGGCGTAGACTTCGTCCACGGTGAGCGTGGTGGTCCACTCCTCGATGAGGGGTTTGAGTTCCGCGTGGTGGGCCACCCGGTCCTTCACGGTGAGAAAGCGCGGGTCCTCCGCCAGGTCGGGGCGCTCCATGGCACCGCAGAGGCTGCGCCAGAGCTTGTCGTTCGCCGTGCCGATGACGAGGCTGCCGTCCTTGGCGCGGAAGGAATCGTAGGGGTAGGTGGATTCGTAGCGGTTGCCGATGCGGGCGGGCACGCGCCCTTCCACGAGGTAGATCATGTTGATGATCTCCAGGCTCGCCACGCAGGAATCCACAAGGGCCACGTCCACCTTCTGTCCCAGGCCGGTTCTGCCGCGGCTGTGCACGGCGGCGAGGATGCCGATGGCGGCGGAGAGTCCCCCAAGCACGTCTCCCATGGCGGTTCCGGTGCGGGTGGGTTCGCCCCCGGGCCAGCCGGTGGTGCTCATGAGGCCGCTCATGGCCTGGGAGATGATGTCGTAGCCGGGGCGCATGCGGTAGCGCCCGGTGTGGCCGAAGCCGGAGATGGCGGCGTAGATGATCCGGGGATTGACCGCCCGGAGGTCTTCGTAGCCGAGGCCGAGTTTCTCCATGGTGCCGGGGCGGTAGTTTTCCACCACGATGTCGGCACGCCGCACAAGGCCGAGGAAGAGTTCCTTTCCCCGGGGGTGCTTCAGGTTGAGCGTCACGCCCTTCTTGTTGCGGTTCAGGTTCATGTAGTAGGCGCTCTCGCCGTTTTGGAACGGCCCCATCTGACGGGTGTCGTCCCCCTTGCCCGCCTCCTCGATCTTGATGACCTCCGCGCCCATGTCCGCCATCATCATGGTGCAGAACGGTCCCGCGAGCACGCGGGTCAGGTCCAGAACCCGAAGCCCGGAAAGGGCTCCCTCCGAATGGGTCATTGTCGCTTTCGCCTCCTCCAGTCGTCTCGTTCACTCGTTCGGTTCGCGCGCAGATGTTTCTCTCAGGGTCTCCTTCAGACGTTTCGTGCAGGTGCAGGGATTTCGTTCACGCGTTTTGCTCGGGCGCGGAAGTTTCGTTCAGGGTCTCCTTCGGGTGTCTCGTTCACGTGTTCCATCCAGGGACAGGTGTTGCGTCCGGACTTGTCGTTCGCGTCTTTCAGTACGGGGCAGGGATTGCGCCCCTGTGGTCCGTCCGAGCGTCTCCTTCGGGCCTCTGCACCCCGCTCCCCGGCGTGCGGCCCGGAAAAAGCCCGCCCTGCGGGGGAAGCCCCACCCTCCGCAGGGGCCGGAGCCGCC
>NZ_JARKPW010000091.1:0-31636 GCF_029975095.1 Aminiphilus sp. | reverse complement strand
AACGGATTGTAGGTGAAACCTACTCCCCGAATGAGCGTATGAAATTCTTTCTGCTGGATGTTCGTCGCACCACGAGGGGACCCCGTATTGTCGTGTCGAGAACCCATCCGGGCCTTCTTCGTCGTCTTTTGGAACTGGAGGTGCCGGAAATCCAGGAAGGCGTGGTTGAAATTCGGGGTATCGTCCGAGAGGCTGGAACTCGTTCGAAGATTGCGGTGGCAACGCTGGATCCGAATGTCGATCCCGTGGGGGCCTGTGTCGGGACCAAGGGGAGCCGAATCAAGTCCATCAGTTCCGAACTGCGTGGGGAACGTATGGACATCATCATCTGGCACAATGATCCGTTGCAGTTTATTCGGAACGCGCTCTCTCCGGCGAAGATTCTCAAAGTGGAACCTGTGCTGGAAACAGACCGCGCCGTGCGTGTCTACGTACGTCCTGACCAGTTGTCCCTGGCTATCGGCAAGGCCGGACAAAATGTTCGACTCGCGGCGCGACTCACGGGGTGGAAAATCGACATCAAGGTTCTCGAGCCGGAGAGGATGCCTACTCTCCAGGATCTCTTTGAAGATATAATCAAGGGAGGCTCTTCCGATATATGGGAAGAAAAGCAGGAGTGACAAGACAGCGCCCGAGGACGTGTTCCGGGTGCGGGGAGGAATCCCCCAAGCGGGACATGATCAGGGTCGTACGTCGTCCTGATGGTCGTATCGAAATTGATACGACGGGGCGTGCTCCCGGAAGGGGTGCGTATCTCTGTTTTCGGAAGGCATGCGTGCTCGCAGCGAAAAAGAGGGATGCCCTCTCCCGTGCTTTGAAGAGCAAGGTTCCCGTTGAGCTTTATGACGACGTCCTCACTTTGCTTGCCGGAGAAGCTGAAGGAGAGGAGGGGGGGAATGGCGGGAACGCTTGACATTTCACCCCAGAATTCTCTTCGGGTGGCGTCGTTTCTCTCTTTGGCCAGGAGGGCAGGAGTCCTGTTTTTGGGACAGGATGACATTCGGAGGGCTCTGCGGAGGGGCGACCGGATTCTCGTTCTTCTCACGAGCGACAGTTCCGCCAATGTCCAGAGAGCCTTGAAAGGATATGTCGCGCGCGGTATGTGTCGGCAGCTTTTCCTGGCGGCGACACGGGAGGAGATGCACGGAATGACGGGACTTGGTTTGACTCAGGTCTTCGGACTTCCAGAGACACATGGATTGGCGCGCAAAATTGAGGAATTTGCTGCAAAGGGGGGCGAAAGGAATGAGTAAAATAAGGGTGTATGAACTCGCCAAACTCTTGGGCAAAACAAACAAAGAGTTGATGGAGATTCTAAAAAGTCTTGACGTGGATGTGAAAACACATATGAGTTCTATTGATACGGATGTTGCGCAACTTGTCGAAGATGCCTTACGCAATGACACGGGTGCTTCCGTTGGAGTCAAGGAAGAGAAGATTTCGGCGTCTGAAGAGCGGTTGATTGTCGCTTACGAATCCACCGTGGCCGAAACGGCGTCTCTTCTTGGTGTTTCTCCGGCTGATGCCGTGAAAGCTCTTGTGACCGCGGGGCTGATGGTGCCTGCAAACGCAAAAGTCGACGACAAGGCACTTGGTGTGCTTGCTTCTGCCTTTGGAAAAGAGCTCTCTCGTCCCGTTTCCGGAAGCGAGTCCGAAAAACCCGCGGAGAGCGTGCCGCGACCGACGGGCAAATCCGCCCCGAAAGGGATTCATCTCGTTCCTCGCCCTCCCATCGTGACGGTCATGGGACATGTGGATCACGGCAAGACCACGCTGCTTGACTATATTCGCAAGACGAACGTTACGGAAAGCGAAGCCGGAGGCATTACGCAGCATATCGGCGCCTCTACGGTGATCCATCAGAATGAGCGCATTGTTTTTCTTGACACTCCCGGCCACGAAGCCTTCACAGCGATGAGAGCGAGGGGTGCTCAGGTTACGGACATCGCCGTTCTTGTCGTTGCAGCGGATGATGGCCTTATGCCGCAGACTATCGAGGCGATCAACCACGCAAAGGCAGCAGGGGTGCCCATCATCGTTGCGATCAACAAGATTGACAAACCCGATGCACGGCCCGACCGGGTACGGCAACAACTTTCCGATCAAGGGCTGGTTCCCGAGGAGTGGGGCGGCGACACCATCATGGTGGATGTTTCCGCCAAGAAGGGGCTCGGGGTGGAACAACTCCTCGAAATGATCACTCTCGTGGCCGAGCTGGGAGAACTGCGCGCAGATCCCACGGTTGATCCTGAGGGAATTGTCGTCGAGGCGAAGCTCGACAAAGGGAAAGGTCCCGTTGCGACGGTGATCGTCCAGGAAGGCACGCTCATGCGGGGCGATATCGTTTTGGCGGAGACCACCTGGGGGAGAGTACGAGCTATGCTTGACGACCGAGGCAACTTTGTCGATACGGCGGGCCCGAGCACTCCTGTGGAAATCCTGGGACTTGACGGCGTTCCCCAGCCGGGAGAGCGTTTTCGAAAGGTTGCACATGAGAGAGAAGCCCGGGACACCATTTCTCTGCAGGCGCAGATTCGTCGCGAAGAGGACGCGACCCGAACGAAACGCCTTACTCTGGAGGAAGTCTATCAACAGATGCAGCAGGGAGAAACGCCTCAACTGAACTTGTTGCTTAAGTGCGACGTACAGGGGTCTCTTGAGGCATTGCGAAACTCTTTGATGAAGCTTGCCACGGATGAAGTCGGCACGTTCATCGTGCACGAAGGTGTCGGACGAATTTCTGAATCCGACGTCATGTTGGCAGCGGCATCGAATGCGATCGTCATCGGCTTCAATGTTCGTCCGGACAGCAACGCGAGCAGGATTTCCGAGCGAGAAGGCGTACAGATCCGTCTTTATCGCGTCATCTACGATGTCATTGATGATGTGAAAGCTGCACTGGAGGGAATGCTTGCTCCCAAACTGAGAGAACATATTCTCGGTCAGGCGGAGATCCGCGCTGTTTTCAAGGTCCCCAAATCCGGAAAAGTCGCAGGATGTTACGTGACAGAAGGTCAAATGAAACGTAACGCCAAGGTCAGACTCATTCGCGAGGGTGTTGTCTTTTGGGAGGGTACTCTCTCGGTACTCAGGCGTTTCAAGGACGATGTCCGCGAAGTTGCGGCGGGATACGAGTGCGGGATGAGCTTCAACAATTTTCAGGATTTTCGTGAGCAGGATGTGGTGGAGGCCTACGAAATCATCGAGGAAAAGAGAAACCTCGAATAGGGTGCGTTCATGGAACCTTTTGTCGGACTCCTTGTCATTGAGCTTCGCATTATGGAAGCAGCAAGTCTCAAGGATAGGCGGCGAATCGTCCGTTCGCTTCTGGATCATCTGCAAAGGAAGGACAACGCGTCGGTTCTGGATCTCGGACCTGATGGTTCGTGGAGTACGGCTGTTATCTCCGCCGCTGTTTTGGCGGGGTCTTTCGCGCTCGCAAACGCCAGAGTCGATGTACTGGAAAAACACATCGCTCATCTCGAGAACCAGGGCGAATTCGAAGTCCAGAGAAGAAATCGAGAGGTTATGAGCTATGGCGACATTTCGTATCGAACGTATCAACAAGGAGATGCTCCGAGAAATCTCGGAGATTCTTCAGCGGAGAATCAAGGATGAGTCTGTCAAGAAAGCGATTCTGACTGGTGTGGAGTGTTCCCGCGATCTTTCTTACGCAAAGATTTATTTCATGCTTCTCGATTCTTCCGAAAAAGAGGAAGTGAGTCAAGCATTGACAAATGTGGCTGGAAAGATTCGTGGAATGTTGGGGAAAATGATGCGGTTGCGTCATATTCCAGAGCTGCATTTTTTCTATGACCACAGTGAAGAGCGGGCGCGGCAGATCGATGCGCTTCTCGACCGTATTGCGGGAAAGAACGGAGGAGGGGAATCGCGTGCGTGATTTCACTGCGGTTATCTCTCTTCTTCAAAGGGCGGATACATGGATACTCGTTTCACATGAAAAGCCCGATGGAGATACTTTGGGTAGTGCCGCCGCTCTTGCAGTAGTCGCAGAGGCGTTGGGGAAACGTTGGCGATGGGTGGGCAAGGACCCCATCCCTTCTTCCCTCGCCTTTTTGCCCTTTTCGGACGCCTATGAGACGATGACGTCGCTTCCGGAGGAAGCCTTGGAGGGGGATGGGGCGCTTTGCCTTGTCGTGGTGGACACGAGCACACCTGAGAGAGCGTTGGTGCCCCTCGCGACGTACGAGGGAAAGGCTCCTTTGATCGTGTTGGACCACCACGGGGACAATTCCGGTTATGGTGCCCTCTCTATCGTTGACTCCTCTGCGGCGGCGGTGGGGGAGATGATTCTGGATCTTCTCGAACAGGCCGTCGAGTGGCCCTTCCCGTTGGATGCGGCTGAAGCGCTCTACACGGCCATCGCGACGGATACGGGGAACTTTTCCTACGCGAACACCACCGAGCGCACCTTTTTGGCGGCGGCGAAACTCGTTGCCCGTGGTGTTCTTCCGTCGAAGATCAGCGAACGTGTGCATTCGAGTAATACGGAGGAAGGGTTGCGGCTTTGGGGTCTCGCCCTGTCCCGACTTGTGTCTTTTGCGAACGGACAGGTGGCGTGCACATTTCTTCGAGACGAGGATTTCATCGCGAGCGGCTGCGAAAGGTCAAATCTGGAAGGACTCGTGAATGAGCTTTTTCGTATCCGCAATGTG
The DNA here is from genome assembly GCF_029975095.1 of Aminiphilus sp. Classification (NCBI taxonomy): domain Bacteria; kingdom Thermotogati; phylum Synergistota; class Synergistia; order Synergistales; family Aminiphilaceae; genus Aminiphilus; species Aminiphilus sp. Next base: position 26,960 of record NZ_JARKPW010000091.1, on the reverse strand, counting down.
ACCTTCGCCGTCCTCCTTTCGGAGCAGGACGGTCAGACGCATGCCAGTCTCCGCTCGAGAGGCGCTGTTTCCGCTCAGCCTATTGCTCGTTCCTGGGGCGGAGGAGGACATCCTCAGGCGGCTGCGTTCAGGGTCCCCGTTCCTTTGGAAGAGGTCCTTGAAAAACTTGGTACGCAGCTGGAGGCTTTGTATGAAACAGGGAATTCTCGTTTTGAATAAACCCGTCGGTATGAGGAGTACCGACTGTGTGGGGAAGCTTCGAAAGCGTCTCGGGAAGGACCAGAAATTGGGTCATGCGGGTACGCTTGATTCCGGCGCTGAGGGGCTTCTTGTTCTTCTTCTCGGTAGCGCGACTCGATTGAGTCGTTACGCGATGGAGCTTCCCAAAACCTATGTTGCGACGGTTCGTTTTGGTGTGGTCACTGATACGGATGACGCCACGGGGAAGGTGATCACCACCTCCGAGGTTCCGCCGAAAGATATTCTTCTCGAAAAGGTAAGGCACTGCCTTCCCGGTTTTCTTGGTCACCGTCTTCAGCGTCCTCCCTCTATTTCCGCAGTTCACGTGGGTGGAAGACGGGCACATGAAATGGCCCGTGGGGGCATTGCTCCGGACATCGCCGAAAAATACGTCTATTTTCATAGACTCGGCGTGGAGGCAGCGGAAGACTCGGGGGAAGACATCCTTCGTTTTCGTATAGAATGTGGTAAGGGTACCTACATCCGTAGCTTTGCCAGGGACCTCGGTGCGTTTCTCGGCTGTGGCGCTCATGTTGCTTCGTTGCAGCGAAGCCGTGTCGGTAGCCTTTCTTCGGATGATGCCGCGCCGGGGGATGTGCTTTATGCGTCTTCCTGTGTCGAGGTGGAACCGTGGATTCGGCCCATATCCGACCTCTTACGGCACTTTGTCACGTTCCAGGTCGTGTCCGGCTTGGAAGAGCGTCTTGCCAACGGAGGTGCCTTCTCTCTGAGGGATTTGTCGAGAACCTGTTGGGGCAACATGACCCGGCATGCTCCGGTGGTGGTTGAATCCTCCAGGCATGTGGCATTGGGGAGAATTGTCTATGAGGGGATTCCACGTTTTGAACCCGAGACAGTCATCGTGAAAGCTTCGGAGGTTATGTGATGATTGCTGCACTCGGCGCATTCGACGGATTTCATAGAGGGCACCAGATTCTTTTGAAAGAAGCTCGCAGGTTAAGTGATTTTTCAGGGGCGAGATGGGGTGTCGTAACGTTGACTCCCCACCCGCAGCTCCTTTTCTCTCCGAAATCCCCAGCGCTTCTCTTTACGGAGCAGGAGCGTCACCGTCTCGCCCGTTTTCTTTCCGTGCCGCAGTATGTTCGTATTCCGTTTACGAGAGAGACGGCGGACCTGTCTCCTTCGGGATTTCTCGATGCGCTGCATGCTCTCTGCGGGATTAAGGGCGTCGTTGTAGGGAGCGATTTTCGTTTTGGCAAAGGGCGTTCAGGGAATGTGTCCTTTCTTGAACGAGAGAGCCGACGTCGCGGGTGGTTCTTTACCGCTCTGGAACAGATGCGGATGGGGGGAACGCCTGTCAGTAGCACTCGTGTCCGTCGTGTTCTTTTGGAGGGAAACCTGATGGAAACGGCGGAGTTGCTCGGATACCCCTTTTTCGTCTCCGGCCCTGTTGTCCGTGGCGATGGACGGGGAAGAACGCTGGGGTTTCCTACGGCAAACGTCGCCGTTCCTGCGATGAAGCTTCTTCCACCCGATGGAGTCTATGCTTGTGTCGTTTTCCTTAACGGGAAACGACATGCCGCAGCGGTAAATATCGGAAGAAACCCGACGTTTCCCGGCGCGAGAGCGCGACGTTTCGAAGTTCATATCCTTGAGTGCGATGCTGATCTTTACGATCGGGTCCTTTCCGTTTTTCTCCTGCAACGCTTGCGGCCGGAGCTCCACTTCTCCGGTCCTGCGGAGCTTGTCGCCAGAGTGAAGGAAGATGTCGCTGCGGCAAAATGTGTTACGGCACTCCTTTCACCGGAGGAGGATTCGGTATTGGAACGCTTGTCGAGGGACGAAAACCTGCTCGTTCAGGAAAGGAGTACGGTTTCCGTCGAATGACTCCCCTTCCTGTTTTACCTCGATACGATGGGGAAGCGATATGTTGCCTTGCCGACTGGAATTAGAAGATGACCGTATCCAAACATTGCTAGACGGAAGCGCGAGTTTCCCTGAAAATTTGTTTCCGAACCCAGGTTTTCCTGCGTGATCGTAAGAGCAAAACTCCGGACGAAATGCGTATCCAACGTAGCAAACGTTGACGCTGAAAGGGTTTCTGGGGTATATTCTTTTTCGGCTCTTTGGGAGCGTTTTGGGCCCGTAGCTCAGTAGGATAGAGCGACGGCCTCCTAAGCCGTAGGTCGCCAGTTCGAATCTGGCCGGGCCCGCCAAAACGTGAACATCGCTGACGGAGCAGATCGGTGGCCGCCGCATAGGGGAGTGCCATGGAGCCGCTCTTTTCTTGTCGTTCGCAAAAAGGGCGGAGGGGTGTGGGGGCATTGTCGAATTGAAAAAATCCTCCTTCTCTTTCATGTTAAGGTCAATAGAATTTTCGATCGCCGTTGTTCTCGTGTTTCTCGCATGCATCGTTCTTTTTTCCGCTCCTGTTCCGTTTCTTGTCGTCACAAACGCCGACACCACTCTTCTTACCTATCCGATTCTTCCGGGACAGTTTATTGTGACTCGTTATATTCACTCTGTGGAATTGACTCCCGTGGAGGATGTGTTTGTTGCGAGGGGAGGCGTCCTGTGGCAGTGGGAAGAAAGGGTCAAATCCCACAATGCGGGTTTGCCTGTTGCGCCTTCTCGAAACGGACGTTTTCTCGCAAGAAATGGGTGGTTTGTTTTTCAGGGCGGACGAGCACATTTTCCCATGATCCATTATCGTGTGGGAACTGCGGAACTCGGTGCCAACGAGCTTCTTCTTCCGCCTTCGATCATGTTGAAGTTGTACGAAAGAGTCCCACAGGAGAGGCTTCGTCTTTTCGTTGAGATGTCTCCGCTCGTAGGAAAGAACGGTGGGAGTTTTGTTGTGAAATGACGGTCCGGTAGGAAAAGCGTGTCGCCCGCACGGTGTGCCGTGTCGTGAGTTTGTCCAAAGGCGGCGATGGACCCGCTGAGGGGTTCTGGTCGAAACGGATTTGAAGGGAGCGGATGTTCACTTGCCGAGCGAAAAGATGCAGGAGGATCAGACCCCGGAAGTGCGCACGGAGATTGATCTCGACGAATTGCGAAGAAAATTCGACACGGAGGCGCGCTATCGTTCTCTTTCGGGATGGCAAGCCTTGCTTGTCACTGTCGTTTCCATCGGTCTTTCACTTTTTCACCTTTGGACGGCGGGAATGGGATTGATGCCCCAGACCATTCAGCTTTCCATTCACTTGGGGCTTATTCTTTTCATGGTGTTTCTCCTCTATCCGGGGCACAAAAAAGCATCTCGCGACCGTATTCCCTGGTACGATTTTCTTTTGGCACTCGCGGCAGCCTATGCGGTAATGTATCATGTCATCTACTACAATGAACTTGTCCTGCGGCCAGGGTTGCCCACCACCATGGATATCATCGTGGGCTTCACCGGCATAGCGCTTTTGCTGGAAGGGACCAGGCGTGTCTCCAATCCCGTGTTGCCCGTCATCGCCATCTTCTTCATCCTCTATTGCTACTACGGTCGATACTTCCCGTCGATCTTCGCGCATCGAGGCTATAACACGATGCGGATCATCAATCACATGTATCTCGGCACGGAGGGCGTCTTCGGAACGCCTCTCTATGTGTCGGCCACGTTCGTGTTCATGTTCATCCTCTTCGGTACCTTCCTGGAGCAAACGGGCATGGGACGTTTCATCATCGACCTTGCGATGGCACTGGCCGGACATTCCACAGGCGGCCCCGCCAAAGTGGCTGTTCTGAGTTCCGGACTGATGGGGTCCATCTCCGGATCTTCCGTGGCGAACGTGTGCACGACGGGGATGTTCACCATCCCACTTATGAAGAGCGTTGGTTATCGTCCTGCCTTTGCGGGAGCCGTGGAAGCGGTCGCTTCCACGGGGGGACAGATCATGCCTCCCGTGATGGGTGCCGCAGCATTCATCATGGCGACGATGATGGAAGTCCCTTATCTCGAAGTGGCCGCTGCGGCGGTTATCCCGGCCCTGCTGTACTATTTCGCCGTCATGGTCCAGGTGCATTTCGAAGCCACCCGGCTCGGGCTCAAAGGGCTGCCGAGAGAGCACCTTCCTTTGATCCTTCCCCTGCTCAAGTCCAAGGGGCACTTATTGATTCCCCTTTTCGGGATCATCTATTTCCTCATCGCCGGATATACGCCGCTGAAAGCGGCGTTTAACGGAATTCTGCTCACTATCGCCGTGTCGTATGTCAAAAGGGAAACACGCCTGACGCTGTCCAAACTGAAAGATGCCCTCGAAGGAGGAGCGCGTGGCGCCATGGGGGTGGCTTGTGCCTGTGGTACCGTGGGTATTGTGGTTGGTACCGCAACGTTGACAGGCTTGGGGCTATCCATCGCCAACGCCATCGTTCAGCTTGCGGGAGGCTACATGTTGCCGACGCTCATGTTGACCATGGTTGCCTGTATCCTTCTCGGCGCAGGGCTTCCTACCACGGCAAACTTCATCGTCACGAGTACCATGGCCGCACCTGCGCTTTTCAAACTCGGAGTGCCGCCCATGGCGACCTACATGTTCGTTCTCTATTTCGGAATTGCGGCGGACCTGAGCCCCCCGGTCGCCCTGGCGGCATATGCGGGCGCCGGTATTGCGGGAGCCGACCCGATGCGGACGGGGATGAACGCGGTGAAACTTGCTCTGGCAGGATTTCTCGTCCCCTACATTTATGTGTTTAATCCCATTCTCGTTCTTGTCGGGGTGGAGTCGAGGACAGCGCTCCTCGCCGTTCTGGTGGTGGTGATCTTCGGTATTGCATTCCTCGCACTCCGTAACCGGGAGAAAGCACCCAGAGTGCGTATCGCTTGGGGTGCCGCCGCGGCGCTCTCTCTTGCCGTACTGGCTTATCTCATCCACGGAGGGAGAATACCCCTCCAGTTCGTTCTCGCCATTGTCACGGCTCTCATCGGCGTATTTCTCCTCGGAATGAGTACGGTGGGGCACTACAAGGTTGCGATGCCTTCCTGGATGCGCGCATTGGCTCTGGGGGGCGCGCTCGGTCTTTTGGTTCCCGGAATTGTCTCGGATTTTGTTGGTATCCTTATTCTTGCGACGATTCATCTCCTTCAGACCGCTCGGGCAAGAAAAGGCGAGACGGAACACTAAAAAGCAAGGGAAACATGCTATAGTAGCGTGTGGAAGCAACTTTTGCCGCCTTCTGCGTTGCCGGAAGGCGGCATCCCGTATTCTCTTGAGGAGGTTTTTACATGTCACAGAACTTCAAGGACTCGTTACATCTTCCGAAGACCGATTTTCCCATGAAGGCGAATCTCGCGAAACGGGAGCCTGAATTCCTTTCCTTTTGGAAGGAGCGGGATATTTACGGAAAACTCATGCAAGAACGGGAGCACGCCCCTCTTTTCGTGCTTCATGACGGACCTCCCTATGCGAACGGCAACATTCATATCGGAACAGCCTTCAACAAAATCCTGAAGGATCTCATTCCCAAATACAAATGGATGCGCGGCTTTCGAGCACCCTATGTTCCCGGGTGGGACACCCACGGGCTTCCCATCGAGTTGCGGGTTCTGAAGGACGAGGGACTTTCGAAGGACGACGTCTCTCCGGCAGAGCTGCGGACTCGTTGCACCGCCTACGCGATGAAGTACTTGGACGTCCAGCGCAACGAGTTCAAGCGTCTGGGTGTTCTGGGTGACTGGGACGCTCCTTACGTCACGTTCGAGCCCGAATATGAGGCATCGCAATTAGGTGTCTTCGCCGAAATGGTCGATAAAGGGTTGGTCTACAAGGGCCATAAACCCGTCTTTTGGTGCGTGGATTGTCAGACCGCTCTTGCGGCGGCGGAGATCGAATACGAGGACGAGGTGTCCCCGTCCATCTTTGTGGCGTATCCTTTGAAGGATGTGGCGACGCGGTTCGATGTATTGGGGGGAAAGGACGTGTCCGTGGTGATCTGGACGACGACCCCCTGGACATTGCCCGCGAGCATGGCTGTGGCATTGCATCCCGAATACACCTACGTGTTCGCTCCCGCTGAGGATAGTCGAGTCTTTCTGCTCGCCAAGGAGCTCGTGCCCCAGTTCGTGACGGCGACGAAACTCTCGTTGCAGGACCCCCTGCTCACGTGTACCGGGAAGGAACTCGAAGGACTTTTCGCCGAACATCCTTTCTACGGCGAACGTTCCGTCCCCCTCGTTCTGGCCGATTACGTTCTCCTTGATCAGGGAACGGGCTGTGTACACACTGCTCCGGGACACGGCGTGGAGGACTTTGAAACAGGTATCCGATATGGACTGGAAATTTTCAATCCTGTGGATGACCGAGGCTTTTTCCTCGAAGGGACGCCTCTCGTTGGTGGACTCTCCCTCGAAAAGGGAGCGGAGCGGGTTCTGGGGGTGCTCAGGGGCAATGGACGGCTCCTCGGTGTCGGCAAGGTGAAGCACTCCTATCCTCATTGCTGGCGGTGCAAGAATCCGGTCATTTTCCGTTCCACGAAGCAGTGGTTCGTCTCGGTGGCGGCCTTCAAGGAGGCGACTCTGGAGGAGATCGCACATGTTCGGTGGGTGCCCGCCTGGGGTGAGGAGCGTATCACCAATATGGTCCGCGATCGTTCTGATTGGTGCATCAGCAGGCAGCGCATCTGGGGTGTGCCCATCCCCGCGTTCGTCTGCGAGGAGTGCGGCCAGCTGGTGGTCTCTCCGGACAGGGTCCGCAGGGTTCAGGAAAAAGTCCGTCTCATGGGAAGCAATATCTGGTGGGAAAACTCTCCCGAGGAACTCGTGGGCGATCTCGCCGTTTGCCCTTCCTGCGAAAGTAGGAAGCTTCGGAAGGAAACAGACATCATGGATGTATGGTTCGACTCCGGTGTCAGCCATCGAGCCGTTTTGGAGACGCGCCCTGAGCTCCAGTGGCCCGCGGATCTCTATCTCGAGGGAAGTGATCAGCACCGGGGCTGGTTTCAGACGTCACTCCTCACTTCCGTGGCGACGAGAGGAAAGGCGCCGTACAGATCCGTTCTGACCCACGGTTTCATCGTGGACGGGGAGGGGCGAAAAATGTCCAAATCCTTGGGCAACGTCATCTTCCCTCAGGAGGTCATCGACGCCTACGGTGCGGATGTGTTGCGTCTCTGGGTCGCTTCCACAGATTATCGTAATGATGTGCGCATTTCTCAGAAGATCATCGATAACCTGGTGGAGTCTTACAGAAGAATCCGAAATACTGCGAGATTTCTCCTTGGCAATCTCAACGGGTTTGATCCGAAGAAACACATGGTACCCATGGAAAAGCTCGTTGTCATGGACCGTTGGATTCTTTCCCGCCTCCAGCAGGTGATCCGGAAGGCCACAGAGGGGTTCGAAAACTATGAGTTCCATATTCCTACCTATGTGATTCATCAGTTCTGCGTGAACGAGGTGAGTTCTCTCTTTCTTGACGTGAGCAAAGATCGCCTCTATGCGGATCGAGAAGATGATCTCGGGAGGCGGAGCTGTCAAACCGCTCTCTGGGAATTGCTTCGGGGGCTCACGCGACTTGTCGCGCCCATCCTGAGCTTCACCGCCGAAGAAATTTGGCAGTCCATGCGGCGATTGGATCCGGATCTTGAAGAAAGTGTCTTCCTCGCTTCCTGGCCGGAGGAAAGTGCGTCCTTGCAGGACGAGGCACTTCAATCGGAATGGGATGAAATCCTCTCCGTTCGCGCCGCCGTTGTCCGTGCCTTGGAGCGAGCACGCAGTGCGGGTGCCATCGGACATTCACTGGATGCGGCGGTACGAATTTCCCCATCGGAGGCGGGGAAAACGATTCCCCACGGAAACGAGGAGGAATTCTGGAACACACTCTGCATCGTCTCCGCGTTTTCGTGCGTTAAGGATCTTCCCGAGGATGCATTCCTCGACGAGGAGACGGGGATCCGTGTCTCTGTGGTGCGAGCCAAAGGAGAGAAATGTCCACGCTGCTGGAAATACGCCGTTCCTACAGACGACCGTGGACTTTGTTCCCGATGCGCTTCTGTCCTCGACAGCGGAAACTGAAACGATTGACAAAAGTGGATTTGGATCAAATTCTCCGGCGCATCCCGACGACGGTTCCCTCTTTCTGTGAATACGTCGTCGGGATGTGTTCTGTTCAAGACGAGGGTGTGATCAAATGACGATGCGACAAAACGGAGAACTGTCGCATTGTGGCAATGCAGAGGTTGAGTCTTCTGTTGGGGCTGAGGCAGCCCTACAAGGTCCTCTGATTCATGAAAGTGCAAGGTTTGAGCCTCACGAACTCCTTGAGGACGAGGGAGACTCGCTCGTCGTTTTTTGCGTCGACGACTCCTTGTCTTTGCTCAGGCTGGATGCTCTGGTAGCACAGGAACTCGGCATTTCCAGAGCGTACGCGACAAAACTCATCCGCAAGGGTGCGGTCAGCCTTGATCCGCCGATGAATGCGATGAAGCCCTCCATCAAATGTTCTCCTGAAACATACGTGCGAGTTCGGCTGCCCAAGCCGGAAGAAATGGATATTGAACCGGAGGATGTTCCTTTCGATGTGCTTTACGAAGATCCTGATTTTCTGGTGATCGACAAACCTTCGGGTATTGTCGTGCATCCTGCGCCGGGAAACTGGACGGGAACGCTCGTGCACGGCCTGTTGTTCCGCTATGGGGATTTCGGGAAACTGAGCGGTGCGCGCCGCCCAGGTATTGTCCATCGCCTCGACGCGGGAACCTCGGGTCTCATGGTGATCGCGAGAAATCAGTGGGCTCACGAAAGGCTTTCTCTGGCGTTCAAGAAGCGTTTTGTGGGCAAGGACTATCTTGCGCTCGTGTGGAGAACCGTTCCCTGGGAGATCCGGGAAGTACATCTTCCCATAGGGCGTGACCCCTGCAACAGAGTGCGTATGTCCGTACACCCCGAGGGAAGAGAAGCACATACCACGTTTCGCGTACTTCGCCGCTTTCGCAAGGCCACATTGCTTGCCTGTCGCCTATACACGGGGAGAACACATCAGATCAGGGTTCATGCATCGGCGATCGGGCACCCTCTGGTTGGAGATACTCTTTACGGATCGGGATACCCACTGCTTCCAGAAGTGGAACGAATTTTTCTTCACGCGTGGAAATTGCGGTTTCCTCATCCGAGAACGTGGGAAGAAATTGGATTCAGGAGTTGTCTTCCTCAAGAGCTCGTTGCAATGCTTCGAGTTTTTGACGCCACGATCCGGGGGTGACGCGCAATGTTCTGAACGCCTCGTAGCGAACGTGGGAAGGTCCTTTACCCGGGATGTGGCGGACGTGTTTTTTCTCCGTGTAGTCCACGAGAACCGAACTGTTGCGGGCGGCTTTCCCGTAGTGGGCAGCCAGGGTTGCGGCACAAAGAAGAAAGTCCTCCCGCTTTTCCTCCCGTAGATTTTCCACCTTCGCCACAACATGGGCACCCGGCACTCCCTGGGCGTGAAACCAGAGATCGTCTGCACCGGCAATCTGAAATGTCACGTAGCGATTTCCCTTCACATTGAGACCGACGAAAATCATTCCTCCGGGGAACGAGAAGACCAGATGCGGTGGCGGAGCGGGAAGCCGTTTCTTCCGTCGTTTCGGGTCCTGAGGTGTCCCGTGTTTTTCCACGAACAACGATTCTTGGAGAAGGTGCAGTTCTCTTACATCATCAAGGGCGAACAGGACGGATTCCTGTTCGATCACCTCTTCAAGGGCCTGAGAGAGAGTTTCGGCGCGTGTTTCCAGGATTGCGCCGTAATTCTTCCATTTTTTGTAAATCTTGAAATAGTTCTGCGCGTTATCCGAGATCGAACGCTCCGGATTCAGCGGAATTTCAACGATCCTTCCGGGGTTCTCCCAGGATGTGAGTCGTACGACAGAGGCACCTGGAGGGATGGTTTTTCCGTGGGCGAGTAGGAGCTCCCCCTTTTCTCGGAACTCCTCTGCGGCGAGAAACCGCCGTTGTTGTTCCGCGACACCCTCAAGCTCTTTCTCAATGCGGGCTTTTTGCTTCGACAGTTCTCCCGCGAGATTTGCACGATATCGGTTGAGGTATCTGGCGAGAAGGCGTGCTCCCGTCACGTCCCAGGTCGCTTCCAGTCCGCTTTTGCGAGGAAGTGGAACACTTTCGGGGAGAGGCCCGGGAAAAACTGTCAGGTAATCCCCGAGAAAGCAGGGTTCCCATTCTGCTATATTCTGAGCGAGATAACGCAAGTGTTCCAGCTCGATCACGCCGGCGGAGGGAGCCCGGTGGCGCCAGAGATGCGTGAGGAGAGGTTTTCCAAATCCACGGAGATTCAGGAAGTTTTCTCTCGTGGCGTGTTTTTCTCCGGAAAGAAGATCCGCAAGGCTCGTCCCTTTCCACGGAGGCGGGCAGGTATATGGATGCCCAGGAATGAGCGTCCTGTAACGGTTGATTTCCGGATGTACGTGTTTTGCACATTCCAGGATGAGGGCCTCCCCGTCGGTGAGGATCAGGTTACTGTATCGCTCGGTTGCTTCAAAAAACAGTTTCCTCTGAGAGAGGAATCCCGAACCTACAGTGCGCTGAAAAGTCAGGGCGAGGATTCTGTCTTCCTGGATCTGTTCCGTGAGTACAAGGATACTTCCCTGAAGGTGTGCCTTCGTAGCAGCGATCAACGGATGCCGCCCCTTGTCGCCGCAGAGGAGATCGCCGATTTGTTTTTCCGTGACGGAAGAACATCCGTATGCGGAAGGATCCCAGGAAAAAAGGAGCCCTTCTTTTCCGTCGGAAAAATGAAGTGACAGCCATGTGGTGCCACCGTCCACCTTTCGCACACGTCCGGAGCGCCGAAAGGTTCTGTTGCATTCCCAAACCCACTTGCGAACGAGTTCCGATCCGAGAGACATGTCTTGATCCTCCGAATGAACAGTGATTTGATCCCTGAGGGGGAAGACGAAGATACACAGAGTCTAACAGGAGCAATTTCTCGACAAGGTCGAATGAAGATATTTTTATTTTAGCACAATGCTTATTATTAAAATATTATTTATCAAAAATAGTGACTGCTCGGGTTTTGCGCGACGTAGTTGGTTTTTTATTTTCGCCCTCTCGTTGTCGTTATCCTCACTTTTTTCGAACACAATGTCGCACAATACCATGTGAGGCCTGGGGGGAAGCCCGAAGGATCGAAGAGCATCACGCCCTGTCATCTTAGCTCAGGAGACGGGAAAAAGTCACGAATGGAGTCACGATACGGGCAGAAGACGAACTCAAACTTGACAAGGCGGAACAGCCTTACTACAATGGTCGCCGTCACCCAAGACGGGGCTGTAGCGCAGAGGGAGCGCGATTCCTTCGCAAGGAATAGGTCGGGGGTTCGAGTCCCCCCAGCTCCACCATTTTTCTTTAAGGCTTTTGGCGAAGAGCGGGGCGTAGCGCAGTCTGGTTAGCGCACCTGCTTTGGGAGCAGGGAGTCGAAGGTTCGAATCCTTTCGCCCCGACCAACAGAAAGGGTTAGGAAACAAGCGGGAATAGCTCAGCTGGCTAGAGCGATGGCCTTCCAAGCCGTAGGTCGCGGGTTCGAATCCCGTTTCCCGCTCCAGTTCTGTTTTTTGGAAGTAATTATGATTATAGAAAATAAATTTATCAAATGTTGTTGAGGTGTCGTGAGCGTTCGGTCTTTCGATGGGTGAGATTCTGTTGAATCTTGAGCATTTGCGGTCGGAGGAGAATAAGCCGGAAAAGTCATGATGCGATTTTTGGACAGTTGTTGCCAAATCTCTTTGTCCAATATATAATCAATTCTATGCTGCAGTGCATTCAGTGCGGAAATAGCTCAGTTGGTAGAGCATCAGCTTCCCAAGCTGAGGGTCGCGGGTTCGAGTCCCGTTTTCCGCTCCATTTTTGTGCTTTTATTGAAAGGAGGCCGGACGGCCTCCTTTTATGCTATAAATGGCTCAGGTCAGCGCTCTTTGTTTCCTTTTCCCTCACAAGCGAAAGAAAAACGTGAGGGTCATCAGAATATCCTTCCTCCGGCTTTTTCATTTGGGCAGAAAGATTGTTACGTTTGACACAATTTGCAGGCACGTCATACAATACCGAAGGCACATGCAATTCCCCGGAGTTCGTATTACTGAGGACGTGCGCTCAGGAACTGTGCAAGGAAGGGGGTGGAGTCGGCATGGTACAGGATATCGCTGAAGAAATTCGCGCCGTAGAAGAAAACGCTCGCCAAACTGTTCAGAATGCACGTGTCGAGGGAGCTCGTCTCATTGCTGCGGCTCAGAATGAGATGGACATTCGCTTGAAGGAGACAAAACAGAAAACCACCCGTTTCTTCAAGGAAAACGTCGAGAAATTTGAGGCTGCGGCGGAGGAGAAGGCGCGGGAGATTGTACATCGAGGAAAAGAAGATGCAAATGTTTTTGCCTCGGGGGTGGAGAAACGCGTTAAGGATGTGGCGCAATGGATCGCGGAAGAGGTGATGACGAGATATGGCAGTGGAAAAGGTTAAAAAACTGAGCATTGTCATCCATCGTTCCGCAGAGGAGCGTGTGCTGGACCTCATTCAATCTCTCGGATGCTGCGAACTCATCGAGAGTTCCGGTAGCGAAAGAGTGGAGGCGCAGAGTACGTTGCGCCGTCTTCAGGATGTGGACGACGCATTGGCAGATGTGCGCTTTGTTCTTCGGTTTCTGGAACCTCATTTTTCCGATCCGGAGAGTGCTTTGGCTCGTGCGTTGGGGAAGAGGCCAAGCGTCCATCTTGAGGAACTTGAAACCCTCCTCGGAGAACGAGGTGTGAGGAATCTTGCCGGAGTTTTCCGGGATCGGGAACGGCGCCTTTCCGAAATCCGGTCCGAAGTAGGACGTTGCACAGGGCTTCTCAAGCTGTTGGAGAAGTTGCACGGGTTTCCCTACAGTCTTTCAATTTTGACTCGGGGAACCGAGAGCGTTCGAGGTATGCTCGGTTCTTTGCCGAAGGACTCTATCGACGCGTTTCAGTCGGATATTGCGGAAGAGACGGGATCACTCGGAGAAGTACTTGTCTTCGGTGGCGGTGAAAAAAAGGACAAGGATGCCTTGGTCGCTCTCTTTTTCCCGGCGGATTCTGCAAAAAAGGTTGAAGAGACTCTTGGTGCCTTTGCTTTTTCCAGGATCGAATTGCCTGCAGAGCTTTCCGACTCCGTGGAAAATGAACAACAGCGTCTCGCGGCTCTTCTTGAAGACCTTGGCGCGGAGGAACGAGCGTTGTTGCACATGACCGACACCGATGCGGAAGAACTTGTTCCGGATATGCGAAAATTATTGGATTACCTCACCGTCCTGCGCTCTCGGCTTGACACCTTGGTTCGGGGGGAACGGACGGAACAAGTGGTCATCTCCAAGGTCTGGTGCCCTGAAAGTCGGGTTCCCGACGTGAAGAAAGTACTGTTTCCATTTGAGACGGAAATGGAACTCCTCACGGAAGATCCCGGTCCTTTCGATTCGCCCCCGACGGTGCTTTCAAATCCCGGTTGGGTCCATCCCTTCGAGCCTCTCACCAAGCTTTACGGAGCTCCTTCCTATGGTGGTGTCGATCCCACGACGTTCATGGCTCCGTTCTTTTTCGTGTTCTTCGGTATGTGTCTCGGAGACGGCGGATACGGGCTCATCATGGCGGGGCTTCTCCTTTATGCGTTGCGGAAATTTCCGATCACGGGGGAAACGAAAAAGTTCTTCGTTCTTCTTTTCCTGGGAGGGATTTCCACCGTGTTTGTGGGCATGCTCACGGGAACGTGGATGGGAAACATGATCGACGCCTTTCCCTTTCTTTCGGCGTTAAAACCGCTGAAGGACAAGATGATGGTGCTCGATCCCATGAACGATCCGATCACGTTTCTTGGCATTTCTCTCGCGTTGGGAGTCGTCCAGATCCTTTTCGGCCTCTGCATCGCTTTGGCGGAAAATCTCCGTAAGGGGGAGTACCTCGCCGGGGTGGGAGATCAGGGCGGATGGCTGCTGCTCCTGATGGGGCTTCTCCTTCTCGGTGCTGGAACTCAGGACCTCCTTTCACCGGCGCTTGTTTCGCTAGCCAAGGGAATGGCTCTGCTCGGTGCGTTGATTCTCGTGGTGACGCAGGGGCGAGAGAAGCCCGGAGTGGCGGGTAAGGCTATTTCAGGCATGCTCAGCCTGTACAACGTGACGTCCTATCTTGGGGACATTCTCAGCTATAGTCGCCTTTTGGCGCTCGGATTGGCCTCTGCTGCCATTGCGATGATCGTGAACATGCTCGCGACGCTTGTGTGGGACATCCCCTATGTGGGTTGGGCGCTTGCACTGTTGATCTTTTTTGGAGGGCACGCCTTCAGCCTGGCGGTAAACATTTTGGGTGCCTTTATTCACTCGCTGCGTCTCCAGTATGTGGAATTTTTCAGCAAATTCTTCAGCGCCGGTGGGAGAGCCATCAATCCGTTGCGCTACGAGACTCGCTATGTTTCCATCTGCAAGGATCCGGAATAACCAAACGAATCGTTTATCCCATTCTTGAGTGAAATCCGAAGGGAGTGTGTTCCACGATGGAGAATATCATGGGAACCATGTTGGCTTTGCTGGGTGCCGCGTTGGCCGCGGGGTTCGCGGGTTCCGGGTCCGCTATCGGTGTCGGTATCGCCGGAGAATCCGGAGCCGGGGTCATGACAGAGGATCCGGGAAAATTCGGTTTGGTCCTTCTTCTCCAGGCATTGCCCGGTACGCAGGGAATCTACGGGCTTCTGACGGCCTTTTTCGTCATTCTCAAGGTCGGCTTGCTCGGCGGAGAGCCGGTTACCGTCGGCCTGTGGCAGGGGGTTGGAATTCTTTTCGCCTGTCTTCCCATTGCTGTTGCCGGCTATTTTTCGGCAATCGCCCAGGGGAAGACGTCCGCGTCCTGTATTCAAATGATCGCAAAACGTCCTGAGGAAACTGGCAAGGCCGTCATTCTTCCCGCCATGGTGGAAACCTACGCAGTGCTCGCTCTCCTCATGAGCATCATTCTTTTGAACAGCATCAAACTGTAGGCGTAAAAGGGTGGGCGTAATGGCTCTTGCGGATATCAAGAAGAAAATAGAAGGAGAAGCCCAGCGGGAAGCGGAAGAGATTCTTGAGAGGGCGGAAGAGAAAAAACGTCAGATTGCTCTCAAGACACAGGAAGAGATCGACCGTTTGGAACGTGCTTCGGCGGAACGTCTGAAGAAAGAGGAGAAGGAGATCCTTCGTCGTAGGGAGATCGTGGCTGATCTGGATGTAAAGAAGATTGATCTGGGTATGCGCCGCTCTCTTATTGAAAAAACCTACGATGAAGCCTTGCGTGCCCTAGCTGCTGTTCCCAAGGGGAGATACGTTGCTTTCATGACATCTCTTCTGGAGAGTGCCCAGCCTGAGGAAAAGGATGTCCTTCTTCTGGCAACGGAGGAGCGCCATCTCGATCAGGCGTGGCTGGACGCGTTCAACCAGAAAAAAGGCATGTCCGTAGCGTTGGGAGATGTGCGTGTTGCTGCCCGTGGAGGATTTGTGCTGCAGCGGGGGAAGGTGGACATCAACTGTACGTTGGAGATGTTGGTGCGATCTGTCCAGGAAGAGATTGAGGCCGACGTGGTACAGCGCCTCTTTCCCTCCTGACGCGAGGAGGTGGACGCATGGCCCGGGCAGGGAGATACGAATATACCATAGCTCGCCTGCGGGCGATGGAACGCCGACTCGTCGAGGAAAGCACCTTGCTGCGCATTCTTGACGCGGAGGATCTTGCTTCCGCGCTCAAGATGCTCTCTGAAACGGGATACGCCTCATGGTTGCCGGAAATGAAAAGTGATGTCGATTTCGACAGTCTCATCGAGAAAGAACTGCTCTTCATCTACGACCAGCTTCGCCAGTTCGTTCCCGATAAAGAGCTGCTGCTTCTTTTTCGGCTTCCCTACGACTTCCACAACGTAAAAGTCGTTCTTAAAAGTCTTTTCCGACAACGGAGGGGGCAGCCTCGACGATGGGATCTGCTGACCTCATTGGGAAGTATCCCTGGGGATGATCTCGTCACCGCAATAGAAAGCGAGGATTACCGCACTCTCCCCTTCGGGCTGGCTCAGCTCCTGCCGGGGTGTGTCGCCCATTGGGAACAGACACAGGACCTTTTGGAAATCGAACGGCGACTTGACCGACAGCTCTTCAAGGTTATGGATGAACAGGTTGGAAAGCTTGAACTTGTTGGCGTGGCAGCGTGGTTCAAAGGGCGTGTGGATGCGGAAAATCTCCGGACCATCCTCCGCCTTCGGCGTTTTGGTTTCGACCAGTCCTTGGTGGAGCAGTTTGTGCATGATGGAGGTGCAATTTCTCGGGAGCGCGTTCTCAGTCTCTATGCAGAACCTTTCGAAGGATGGGGAAGGTCCGTTGCCTATGCGGATGTGAGTCGCGTTTTTCGGGAGATTGAAAACTTTGAAGACCCGGGAACCTTTCTTGTGGAATTGGAAAAGGGTTTGGATGAGTTCATCACGTGGCTTCTCGGGAAGAGTGCCTACCTTCCCTTTGCCCCGGAAAACGTACTCCGCTATCTTTGGCTCAAGGAGATGGAAACGCGCAACTTGCGTATTCTTCTCGTCTCCAAGGCGAGCGGAATGGACAGGGATGTGGTGAGGGGGTTGATGCGCCGTGACGTCGCGTAAAAACCAAACGACGGAACAGCGTATGGCGGCGGTGGGTGATTACGAGACGGTGCTGCCCTTTCAGGCGGTAGGTGTGGAACCCTTCATCCCCGGAAACGAGGTGACGGAGATCAGGCAGGTTCTGCAGCGTCTTGCCGCAACGCATGCCGTGGTGTTTCTCATGGAACGTTGGTTTGAAGAACTGAGAGAACTTGTGGACGAACTGAACGACACTTTGCCCGTAAGCATCATTCCGATCCCGGATCAACGAGGCTCCTGGGGTGTTGGTGTCCGCAACATCAAAAAGAGCGTGGAACAGGCCGTGGGAATGGATATCTTTTCGGTTCAATCCTGAGGAAGCTCTGAATAAAGACCTTCCGCGCTTTCCCTTGATTCGGGTCGCATCAGGATCTGTAAGGCGCCCTGCGGGGCTGACGCAGCCTTATTCAGAGGTTCCCTGAAATGCCTGTTTGCCTTTCGGGCAAGAACGAAAGAACAGAAATGATGACTCTGAACGATTCGAGCGGAGGTCGCCGAAGGGCGCAGCCGAGAAGATCGTTCATTTGGAGGGGATAACCGGTGGCCCAGGAAAAGACGATAGCGGGTAAGATTGCGAAGATTTCAGGCCCTCTCGTTGTTGCCGAGGGGATGTCCGGGGCGTGCATGTACGATGTGGTCCGGGTGGGAGATCTCGGTCTCGTCGGAGAGATCATCGAAATCAAGGGAGATACGGCTTCCATCCAGGTCTATGAGGAAACCTCCGGTGTTATGCCCGGAGAACGGGTTGTCAGCACCGGAGAACCTCTGAGTGTCGAATTGGGGCCCGGGATGATCGAGCAGTTCTATGACGGTGTACAACGTCCCCTCATGCTTATCGAAGATGCCGCGAAAAGCCCGTACATCTCCAGGGGTATTGCCGTTCCCGCAGTTCCGAGGAACAGAAAGTGGGAATTCGTTCCCTCGGTGCAGGAAGGCGATGCCGTTGCCCAGGGGGATGTCCTGGGGATTGTCCAGGAAACAGTTCTTGTGGAACATCGGATCCTTGTCCCTCTGGGAGTCCAGGGAACGGTGAAGAAGATCTTCTCCGGCCAGAAAACCGTGGAAGAGCCCGTTGTCCTGATCGCCGAGGGAGAGAAGATCCATGAGATTCGCATGCTCCAGCGCTGGCCCGTTCGCAAACCTCGTCCCGTGGCGAAGCGCCTTCCTCCGGAGGTGCCTTTGACGACCGGGCAGCGTGTCGTGGACATGTTTTTCCTTTTGGCAAGAGGCGGAACCGCCTGCGTTCCCGGACCGTTCGGCTCGGGAAAGACCGTGATTCAGCACCAGCTGGCAAAGTGGGCCGATGCCGAAATCGTTGTCTACATCGGTTGCGGCGAGCGGGGAAACGAGATGACCGACGTGCTCCTTGAATTTCCGGAACTGGAAGACCCTCGTTCCGGGCATCCTCTGATGAAGCGCACGGTACTCATCGCCAACACATCGAACATGCCCGTGGCGGCCCGAGAGGCGAGTATCTATACGGGAATCACGATTGCGGAGTATTTTCGCGACATGGGATATTCTGTCGCGCTCATGGCGGATTCGACCAGTCGCTGGGCGGAAGCTCTCCGGGAAATCTCCGGGCGACTCGAGGAAATGCCCGGGGAGGAGGGATATCCCGCCTATCTGGGGACGCGTCTGGCCTCCTTCTATGAGCGTGCGGGACGGTGCATCTGTCATGGCTCCGACGGGAGAGAAGGTGCCGTCAGCGTCATCGGAGCCGTCTCGCCTCCTGGTGGCGACCTTTCGGAACCGGTGACGCAGAACACCCTCCGAGTGACCAAGGTCTTTTGGGGGCTCGACGCGGCTCTTGCGTACCAGCGACATTTTCCAGCGATTAACTGGCTCACAAGCTATTCTCTCTACGCGGACACGCTGGGGGCTTACTGGGACGCCATTTACGACGAGGAATGGAGCGTGTTTCGTACCGAGGCAATGTCTCTTCTGGAGGACGAGGACAAGCTTCGGGAGATCGTTCGCCTTGTGGGCATCGACTCCCTCTCGAAGGAGGAGCGCATGGTCCTCGAAACGGCAAAGTCCATTCGAGAGGATTTTCTGCACCAGAATGCTTTTCACGAGATCGATACCTACGCCTCCATGGACAAGCAGTTCAAAATGCTCCGCAACATCCTGGAGTTTCACCACATGAGCATGGAAGCGCTTTCCCGAGGGGCTCTTTTGAAGACGATCCTTGAACTTCCTGTGCGGGAGAGTATTGCACGCATGCGCTATGTGGAAGAGAAGAATATGCAGATACTCGACGCGCTGCTGAAAGAAATGAGCGATCAGATCGGCGAAGTCATGCCCGAGGGTGGTGAGACCGATGTTGCCTAAGGAATACCGTACCGTCACGAATCTTTCCGGACCGCTCATGGTTGTCGAGAAAGTCAACCAGGTTCGTTACGATGAACTTGTGGAAATCGAACTCAGCGGGGGAGAACGCCGCCGGGGGCGCGTCTTGGAGATCACGACGGACAAGGCTCTTGTGCAGGTTTTCGAGGGGACGACGGGAATTGATCTTGAGGAGACGAAGGTCCGTTTTCTTGGAAAGGTTCTGACCCTTCCTGTCTCCGAACAGATGCTCGGACGCGTTTTCAACGGACGAGGGGAACCCATCGACGGAGGGGCCCAGATCATCCCCAAGAAGCGTTTGGATATCAACGGTTATCCCATGAACCCCTATTCCAGGGACTATCCGTCCGAATTCATCCAGACAGGGATCTCCACCATCGACGGCATGAATCCCATCGTGCGTGGTCAGAAACTGCCCATTTTCTCCGGGAGTGGACTCCCGCACAATCGCATCGCCGCTCAGGTCGCACGCCAGTCTACGGTCATCAGTGGCCACGAGGCTTTTGCCGTTGTTTTTGTCGCCATGGGTATTACCTTCGAAGAAGCGTCCTTTTTTATGGAGGACTTTCGTCGTACCGGTGCCATTGAACGGACCGTCTTGTTCATTAACCTTGCCGACGACCCCGCCATCGAACGTCTCACCACGCCGGGGCTCGGGCTCACCTGCGCGGAATATTTGGCGTTCGAGCGGGATATGCACGTGCTGGTCATTCTCACGGACATGACCAATTACTGCGAGGCTCTTCGGGAAATTTCCGCTGCGCGAAAGGAAGTTCCGGGCCGCCGGGGTTACCCGGGATACTTGTATACCGACTTGGCGACGCTCTATGAACGGGCCGGGCGTCTGCGCGGAAAAAGCGGCTCCATCACCCAGTTCCCGATTCTCACAATGCCCGAGGACGACAAGACTCATCCGATTCCGGATCTTACGGGGTACATCACCGAGGGACAGATCATCCTCAGCAGAGGACTCCATCGCAAGGGCATTTATCCTCCCGTGGATGTCATGCCTTCTCTTTCCCGACTCAAGGACAAAGGAATCGGGAAGGGCAAGACCAGAGAGGACCACGCGGACCTCATGAACCAGCTCTTTGCTGCCTATGCGCGAGGAAAGGAAGCTAAGGAACTCGCGGTGATCCTCGGCGAAGGAGCTCTTACCGAGGAAGACAAAGCCTTCGCCAAATTTGCTGACGAATTTGAGAATCGCTACGTTCGCCAGGGTGAATACGAGAATCGGACTGTGGAGGAAACGCTCGAACTCGGTTGGAATTTGCTTGCGATCATTCCGGTGAAAGAACTGAAGCGTGTGCGTGACGCCTATATCGAGAAATACCTCAAGCCGCGACTCGTCAAGGAGGAAGAGGCCGTAACCGAGACGGCTGCGGTTTAGGCAGGAGGTCGTGTCATGGCAAAGCAACTGACCGTCAATCCGAATAGGATGGAGCTCTCCCGCCTCAAAAAACGTCTCGTTGTGGCGAAGCGGGGGCACAAACTGCTGAAGGACAAGCAGGATGCGCTCATCAAGGAATTTCTGAAACGGGCACGGGAAGTCAAAGACATGCGCGAACGTGCGGAAGAAGAGCTTCTGGCCTGTTACCGGAATTTCCTCTTGGCCAGAGCCCAGACACTTCCCGTTATGCTGGAACAGGCGCTGCTCATTTCCGGTTCCGTGTGCACCCTGACACGAACGGAGCGGAACGTGATGAGCGTGCTCATACCGGAGTACACGGTGCACCAGGAAGGCAATGTTTTCAATTATGGGCTCGCCACCTCCACGGGAAGCCTGGACGTGGCATTGGAGCGTTTTTCCCGCCTCATTCCAAAATTGATCGCGTTGGCCGCCGAGGAAAAGGCTCTCCAGCTCATGGCCAAGGAAATCGAACGGACGCGTCGTCGTGTCAATGCTCTGGAACATGTGTTGATTCCCTCTTTTGTGGAGACGATCCGGTTCATCACTATGAAGCTGGACGAACAGGAGAGGGCGAATCTAAGCCGCCTCATGCGAATCAAGGAGATCGTTCGGTCTCATTGATAGCGGAAAGACAAAAAAGTGCAGCACGAGGGAGGAGTACCATCGTGAATGGAGAAGGACCGCTTTTTTCCTATGGCGGCCTGTTTCCCAAGACGGAGGAGGCGGCGTTCATTGCCGCCTCCTCCGTTCTCGTGGGAGATGTCCGTGTCGGCAAGGATGCAAGCGTGTGGTTCGCTTCGGTATTACGAGGCGACATCAATTTCATCGAAGTTGGAGATTCTTCCAATGTGCAGGACGGGTGTCTTCTGCACGTTACCAGGGAATTGCCTGTCCTGGTGGGGAAGCGGGTCACTCTGGGACATGGAGTGATCCTGCATGGTTGCCGAATCGAAGACGATTGTCTCATCGGTATGGGCGCCACAGTGCTCGACGGAGCGGTCGTCGGGGAGGGAAGCATCATCGCCGCGAGAGCACTTGTCCCCGAAGGAAAGATTGTCCCTCCGGGATCGCTCGTCATGGGAATTCCCGGCAAGACGGTGCGATCGCTTGTGCCCGAAGAGATCCTCCATATCCGGGAACATGCCGAGACCTACGTGACGCTCGCACGAAGCTATTTGGGACGGCGATAGAGAAACGGCCCCGCAGATTCGAACCCGAGACGTCGGTATTCGAAAATTTGTTCGGTGGAGCCGACCATGAGATATCCTCCGGGACGAAGGGCGTGGAAGAATTTCTCATAGAGCTTCAGCTTTGTCTCCGGCGAGAAATAGATCACGACATTGCGACAAAGAATAATGTCCATTCCCTCTTCGAATTTGTCCTCAATGAGATTCTCCCGGACAAATTGCACGCGCTCCTTGACGGAAGGCTTGATCCTGAAGGTTTCCGCATCCACCGGAAAAAAGTGGCGCTCCAACCATGCGGGAGGCACGCTGACGAGCTGCCGCTTATGATAGAGCCCCTCTTCCGCTTTTTTCAACGCTCCCGCGTCGATATCGGATGCCTTGACCTTTGGAGGAATGACAAGTCCACATTCGAGGGAAAGGATGCCGAGAGAATAAGGTTCTTCTCCCGTTGCGGCTCCGGCGCTCCAGATGCGCAGCTTTTTGTCGTTGCGTTCGCGTAATAACGCGGGAATGATCTGGTCCTTGAGTTCCCACCATCTGTTCGGGTTTCTGAAAAATTCCGAGACGTTGATCGTCAGGTAGTCGAGGAATTCGCGGAGCTTGTCTCCGTTTTGAGAAAGTGTTTTGAAAAACATGTCGTAATCGGTGATTCCCCATCGTTGCATCAGCATATGGACACGGCGATGGATCTGGAATTTGTACGAGTCTAGATCGATGCCGGTCAGTTCTCTGACCTTCCTCTTGAAGACATCGTATTCCGGCGGAGCGGGGTACGTTTTTTCGATCACAGAGAGACCTCCTCCCGTGGAATAGGGAACAAAAAATATTCGAATGTCGTCATGTCTTGATGGAGTAAAAGAACCGGGTCGGTGGTGTTGCCTCGGGTTCAACACAACTACCATGAAACGGGAAAAAGAGCAATATGCGGAAGAATTCGCTTTCAATGCAGGAGCTGCTATACTACTTCCCGCGGGAGAGTATCTCAGGCAACCGCTGCTCGCTTTTCGCGAGGAGAGGAAAGTCCGGGCTCCACAGGGCAGGGCGCTGGATAACGTCCAGTGGGTGTGAACCCAAGGAAAGTGCCACAGAAACATACCGCCTTTCGAGGTAAGGGTGAAAAGGTGGGGTAAGAGCCCACCAGCCGCCAGGTGACTGGCGGGCTAGGCAAACCCCGCCCGGAGCAAGACCGAATAGGGGGGGATGAGGCGGCCCGCTGACTCCCGGGTACGGTCGCTTGAGGCATAGCGCGAGCTATTGCCCTAGATAAATGGTTGCCCACGACAAAACCCGGCTTACGCGATGCTCTCCCGCTCCTTTCGGCTTCGATGCTTCACAGTGTAGTTCAAGAATCTCCTCCCGTCATGGCACAGATATAGAAAGAAACACGACCGTGCACCCCTTTCCTCAGGTGACTGAGGAAGTGCACGGTTTTTTGTTGTTGTGTCTCGTCAGACTCCTATTGAAGTGTTCTTTTTGATCCGTTCGTCGCAGAATTTTTCAGGAAAAAATAGTTCCTGAGACTCATTCCTCTTGCGCAAAGCGTGATAGAGTGGGTCGTAGTGGAGCAGAGTGGTATAAATTGGGAGGAATTCCCATGTTTGTGGGGACGTATGAGCATCGCCTCGACGAGAAAGGCCGAATCGTTCTCCCTTCCCGGTTTCGCCAGGGCTTGGGACGTGATGTCGTTGCCAGTGTCGGCATGCAGCGTTGCGTTTCCATCTATCCCCAGACAGGTTGGGAGTCCCTTCTCGAAAAATTAGATGCGTTGCCTCTTCCAAGGGCTCAGCTCAAGGATTTCATGCGGGTTCTCTTTGCAACGGCCAACGAAATTCAACTTGACGGTGCGGGCCGAATGATCATTTCCCCATTTCTTCGCGAACATGCTGCGTTGAATCAAGAGCTTTGCATCATCGGCAACGGTGATCACGTGGAAATATGGGATCGTGAACGTTGGACGAGCCATCAGGAAAAAGTCCTGGCTGAAGATTTCTCCGCCATTGCCAGAGAACTTGGAGGGCTCTGATGCATCACATCCCGGTGCTTCTCGGAAGAGTCATGGAAATGTTGGAAGAGTGCGCCTGTTGTGGAAATGTCGTGGATGCGACTCTTGGGTTGGGAGGATATGCGGAACGAATTCTTTCCGCCCGAAAAGGGATTCGTCTGCTCGGTATCGATCAGGATGAAGAGGCGTTGCAATTTGCCAGGGAAAGGCTGGCGCCTTTTGGAGAACGATTTGTCGCAGTCCAGGGCAATTTTCGCAATTTGGAGACTCTGGTTCGTGACCAGGGCTTTGCTCCGGTAAAGGCAATTCTTTTTGACCTTGGGGTATCGAATTTTCAACTTTCGGAGCCTCGACGTGGGTTTTCGTTTCAGAACGAAGGCCCCCTCGACATGCGGATGGGGCCGGATGAGACGTCATTGACCGCTGAGGAAGTTCTGAATACGGCGCCCTGTGGCGAATTGACGCGTATTTTTCGCGAGTATGGAGAAGAACGCCACGCTTACTTCATGGCAAAGCTCATTTGTGCGGCAAGGGAACGAAGCGGTGGGTTGCGCACCACGACGGATGTTGTGGAAGTGCTTCGAAGAGGTTTGCCGGCACCAATGCAGCGAAAAATGGGAGGGCATCCTGCGCGGAAGCTTTTTCAAGCGCTTCGGATTCATGTCAACGACGAGTTGGGGGCGCTGAATGCGGCTCTGGAGCAGTGTCCTCGCATCGTGACTGGAGGATCTGCCGTCGTTTTTGTGAGTTATCACTCTCTTGAGGATCGCCTCGTTAAACAGGCTTTTCGCAAGTGGGAGGCTGATGGTTTCGGGAAGAGATGGAATCGAAAGCTTCTCGTTGCCGATGACGAGGAAATCGTTGCGAACTACAAGGCAAGGAGTGCCAAACTGAGAGGGTTCATCTTTTCCGCGTAGAGGAAGGAGGGTGAGGCATGGCAGTTTCCGATCGGATCGGAGGCAACGTTCGTGTTGCGCCGTTTTGTGCAATTGCCTGTGTCATCCTTGGTGTTTTCTTCCTGGGATTGGGTGGTCTCCGTCTCTATAGCCTGAGTCTTGAAAACCACCTGTCTCAACTCTCCCAGAGAACGGAAAAAGCTTCAGAAGAGCTTGCCTATCTTCAAATGCAACTTGCCTCACTCGTCTCCCCTCAGAAAATCTACGGAACCGCTCGAACGGCGCTCGGAATGGTTCCGCCTTCCTATCTTGCTCTTGTTCGGATTCCTTCTGGTCTATCCTCAGGTTCGTCGGGGCGACAGCCTCTTGTTGCGTCCGAGGGTGAGCGACATGCTCAAAAGAGTGGTTTTCTTTGGGGAACGCCTGCAAATGCCCGCGAATGACATCCGGTTCCTGGGGTGAGATCCGCTTGTTCAGAGTGTTGCGGAATCCGTGGCTTTGGATTGTCTCAGCTCTTTTTTTCCTCGCCGGGCGTACCGTAGAGATTCAGTTATTTCCTGATCCCAGGGTTGTGGCACAGGCAAAAAAACAATACTGGGCGCAAGTGACGGTGAGTACAAGTAGAGGTACCATCTTTGACCGAAATGGTATTCCACTGGCGATTTCCATTCCGAGCATCAGTTTCTTCGTTGACCCTCAGGAATGGAAAGCCGAGTCGGCGCAGCAGTTGAAAGGAAAATTCGAGGAAAGCACGATACGGAAACTCGCGGGGCCTCTTCGAGGGCGGTTCCATTGGGTGGCGCGAAAAATCGACGGAGTTCGTGGTGAAGAGTTGAAACAACTCAAGCTGGAAGGTCTTTTCACCATGAAGGAGCAGAAAAGGATCTATCCGCACGGTTCTTCTCTGTCCCATATTCTGGGGTATTGCGATATTGACGACAATGGGCTTTCCGGTATTGAGCGCGCGTGGGACAGGGTTCTTTTTTCTCCGCCCCAAGTGCGGGTCGTCGTAAGAACTGCAGGAGGAGAAACGCTGGATCTTCTGTCGCCTCTTGCAGAAATTACCGCTCCAAAGGCAGGCAAAGTAATTCTCACGGTAGACGCGAGAATCCAACATATCATGGAGGAAACCGTCGAAAAAGCAGCCGTGAGAGAGAACGTTTCCTGGGCGGCGGCGGTCTGTCTCGATCCTAACTCGGGTGCTGTCAAAGGTATGGTGAGCTGGCCTTCTTTCGACGCCAACAGAAGGGAAACGCTTGAGATTTCCGAGGCGAAACGGAACAATGTCATCGGCCGCGTCTACGAACCGGGATCGACGCTCAAACCTGTAATAATGGGGATTGCCCTTGAGCACGGTTACGTTTCCAAAGGAGAAATCTTTCATAATTGTCCAGGCAGAATCAAGGTTGCGGATACGACTATTCGTGAAGTTCAGGGACGAGCCCACGGTACGCAGACGCTCACGGATGTTCTTGTCAATTCGAGCAATGTCGGTATGGCTATGATCGGTATGCGTTTCCGTTCGCAGCAGATGTACGAGACCCTTACACAGTGGGGTTTTGGAAGACGGACAAACATTGAACTTCCTGGAGAGGAAGAAGGGCTTGTGTACACCCCTGAACGTTGGTACGGGGCGATCCCATCCAATATAGCCATCGGCCAGGGAATTGCCGTCACCCCGCTTCAACTGGCTACCGCCATCAGCGCCATCGTAAATGGAGGAACACTGCTTCAGCCCTATCTCGTGCAAGAAGCGACTGATGGATCGGGAAAAAAAATCTATGAAGGACGCAGAACTCCCCGGGGACAGGTGTTGAGCGACGAAACGGCTGCATGGTTGCGAAATGCCATGCGAGAAGTCATTCTTCGCGGGACTGGAAAACGTGCAAATGTGCAGGGTGTCTCCGTCTCCGGAAAGACGGGTACTGCCCAGATTGCAGAAAAGGGCAAGTACTTGGAACATCGATATGTAGCTTCTTTCGTCGGTTTCTGGCCCTCTGACAAGCCGGAGAATGTCTTGTTGGTCATTTTGGGAGAACCCAAAGCCGGAAAGGACATGGGCGGGCTTATTGCAGCTCCGCTCTTTAAAGAGATCGTTGAGGCGATGCTTCTTCTGGATGCCGAGATGGTTACCCCGATAAGTGAAAATCGATGAGCACACATCGTCAATGCAGGAAGCGAGTATAGCACAATAAAAAATAAGGGATATTTTTTTAAAGATGAGAGAACGGTGGAGGATGGTGTCGTGAAGTACTCTTTGTTGTGTCGGGAACTCGAGAGCAAAGGGATACGCATTGGTACCCT
>NZ_JARKPW010000074.1:0-30769 GCF_029975095.1 Aminiphilus sp. | reverse complement strand
CTCTTTCGCTTGGCGTTGCTCCGGCGCCGCCGGTAGAAGATTCTGCCGAAGGCGTTTTTTTCGCGGCAGAAGGCGAACCACGCCGCCTCCTCCTCCACCCAGCCGTCCGGATCGGGAGTGTCGCTGAGGATGAAGATGTCGAAGAGGTCCGACCGGCCCGTGCGCTCCAGGGAGTCGTAGACGGTACGCACTCCCGCGAAGACACGCTCCGGGTCCTCGTTGAAGACCGGAACCAGAATGGCCGTGCGGGCCTCCCGGTCGATCTCCCGGGGATCGTCCTCCTCTCCCGCGAGGGAGACCGCGAAGGCGTCCCGGCCGAGGCAGAGGCGGAGGGCGCCGATGCTCGCCGTCCAGAAGCCGATGGAGATCCAGCCGAAGAGCACGGCGAAGACCACTGTCAGGGCAAGCTCCAGCGGTGTGCCACCCTTGTGGGGGAGCACTGCCGCCATGGTGCGCGTGGCCGTGACGGTTGGCAGGACGATGAGCGCCAACAGGAGCAGGCGTCGCCAGCTCGCGGCCCGCACCCAGGCGAGGTGTGACGGATGGGCGTTAGAGGTCGTCATGGCCTTGCATCCTCTCCGGAGGTGTGGGAATTCCCCTGTGCACGTTGTCTGCGTTCCGGAGCGGAGGTGCTCGTGGCGGAAAGGGCGGCGTGCCGTTCTCGGTCGGTCTGCCCCAAGAGGTCCCGTTTCCAGCGTGCGAAAAAACGCTTCAGTCCCGAGAGCCAGGGAAGGCGGTCCAGTTCCTTCGCCACCATGGAGCCCCGGTTCAGAGGCGGCTGGGAGGAAAGATGCACTCCCTCGGGGGTGCGGATTCCCTGGTCGAGGCCGTGTTCCGCCAAAAGCTCCCGCAGAGTGCGCATGGCCTCTGTCACGTTCGTGGGACCAGAACGCTTCAGGGATTCCAGGGCGAGCTCCAAGCCCTTGAAAGGCGGCAGGTCCAGAGCAGTCACATAGAGCACCACCCGGTCTCGGGCGATCTGCCATCCTTCCCGTGCGGAAGTGCATCCGAGGGATTCTGTCTCCGCAGCGGTCGTCTCTTTCGTGGTCTCCGGAAAAGATTCTCCGGTCGCCGACATGTCCGCGTCGTGCACGGCACGTTCCTCCTTATTGCAGCAGGTCGTAGGTCCAGGTCACGGTGAGGGGGTCCGGAAGGTTCTCCCCCTTTTTCAGCAGCGCCGAAAGACGGATGGGCGGGCGATGGGCCGGAAAGACCGCCTTGAACTTTCCCTCGGGGACGGTGCGAACCTGAAAGACAAGGCGCCAGCCGCCGGTGACATCGTTCTTGTGGAGTTGCTTTTCCAGCAACTGGCCTCCCTCTCCGACGGTGATGATGCTGGAAAGTCCCGCATCGGCGGAGAGGTTTTCCAGCTCTCCCCCCTCGAAGTCGAGGACGAACTTCGTGATGTCCGGAGCGCTTTTGGCGGTACGGGTGGAGGCGGGAACGCCGAGGGAGAGCAGATCCTTCGGCAGAGCGCACCAGCGCAGGCGGTAGGAAAAGGCGAGGGGGTCGTTTTCCTCCTCCACATCCGTGGTGCCTTGCTCCGGAGCGGGGGGTTCGGGGACCCAGAAGGCGACCATGTTGTCGTTGATCTCCTCCTCCGAGGGGATCTCGATGAGCTCCACCCTGCCGGGACCCCATTTGCCCTTCGCCTCCACCCAGAGGCTCGGACGCAGTTCGTAGCGGGCCTCCAGGTCCTGATAGTGGTCGAAGAGGCGGTCCTGCTGGAGCAGACCGAATCCGGCGAGATTTCCCGCCTTCCAGGAAGAGATGCCCAGGCGCTTGTTGTTTCCCAGGGGACGCCAGAGCCATTCTCCTTCGTTGGTGTGCAGCAGGAGCACGTCCGAGTCGTGCACCTCCGGACGGTAGTCACCGGGGCGGCCGTTCTCGGTCTCGCCGAAGAGGAACATGCTCGTGAGGGGCGCGATGCCGAGTTTCGCCACGTTTGCCCGGCGGAAGAGGCGGGCGTCCACGTCCATGATCGTTTCCTCCCCGGGGGTGACGATGAACTTGTAGGCTCCGGTGATGCTCGGGCTGTCCAGCAGGGCGTAGAGCGTGAGGGAGGTGTCTCCCGAGGCGGGTTCCAGAAGCCAGAACTCCCGGAAGCAGGGAAATTCCTCCCCCGAAGAGAGCGCCGTGTCGATGGCGAGTCCCCGGGCGGACAGACCGTACTGGAGTCCCTCGGCGACGCCGCGGAAGTAGCTTGCCCCGAGGAAGACCGCCACCTCATCCTTGTAGTCCGGTCTGTTGATCGGAAAGTGGATCCGGAATCCCGCAAAGCTCAGGTCCTCCGGAAAGGGTTCCTTGAACTCGTTGTCCCCGTAGTCGAAAAAGTCCCGGGAGTAGGGGACGGGACTCGGTCCCTCGGCGTTCACCACGTTGATTCTCACCAGGCGGTTGTAAAACATGCCGGGATGGAAGAACTGCACTTCGAAGGGAAGTCCTCTGTCCCGCCAGAGCGCGTTCTCCTTGCGGAAGCGGATGTCCCGCCACTGGTCGTAGCTGAGCTTGAGCAGAAACTCCGGAACCTCTCCCTCGGGGTTTTCATAGGGGCGGGACGCCAGTTCCCGGGCACGCTCCGCCACGGCCCGCAGACCGAATCCCCCCGTGCTCTGTGCCGCCATGGCCCGCGGAGCGTTCTCCCCCGGCGACAGGCACAGGGCGAACAGAAGACACAAAAACAAGAGCCCTCCCCGGAACGGTCTCCTTACCGTCCGGAGTTCCCTGTCCATAGTCCTCCGGCTTCTCCGGCAGAGCCATCCCCGTCCCCGGGCGACCTCTCCGCATTCCCTCCGACATATCCTGATCACACCGAACCCTCCCTGGTTTTTCCGAAACGTGGCAAAACGAACTGAGCGGAGAACATTCTAACCCCGCCGAACGCCACTGCAAAGCGTCATTCCGCCGAGTTCGGGCCGTTTCGTCGAAAAATTCGGTACATGTGCGTTTTCAGAGGAAAGCGCTCCTATGATACAATCCGACGCACGAAAGAACCCAAGAATGTGCTCGAATTGCTCCGGCAAGACGTTGTCTCTGTTCATGATCGTCCGCATCGGGGCGTATTCGGGTGTTTCTGAAGGAGTTCGCCGGAACGCAGCACCGGCAGCGTCTTTTCTGTCCGTTCCGGAGGGGCGGCGGAGGTCCACCGGGAGCCGGTTCCACCTCCGTCGCGTTTGCGTCGACACTTCCGTGGTGACGCGCCGTCTCCTGGCCCCACGGCGGCCGTGACGCGCCGTTACAGGGGGAAGCGGATCTCGAAGACCACGGGGGTTGCCGTGCGGACCCGGAGCGTGCCGTCGAGCTGCCGCACCAGGGCCTCCACGATGGTCATGCCGAGCCCCGTGGCGCCGCCGGCGTAATCTTCCCGCAGCGGTGCGCCGTCGTTCGAGACGGAAAGCGTCGCCTCCGCCTTCGCACTCCGGAGGGAAACGGTGATGGTGCCTTTTTTCGTGCCGGAAAATCCGTGTTTGCATGCGTTCATGAGGAGTTCTCCCGCCACGAGACCGCAGGGGATGGCCTTGTCCACGGAAAGGGCCGTGGCGTCCACGGAGGTGACGATCGTCACCTCCGTGTCGCGGGGAAGGGACACTTCTCCGAAATAACGCACGAGCTGCTCCAGATAGATTTTCATGTCCACCGTGGCGAACTCCGACGTGCGGTAGAGGAGGTCGTGCACCAGTGCCATGGTCCGGACCCGGCTCTGCCCCTCCCGAAGCTGTTCCGCCAGTTCGGGGAGTGCGGCGCGTTGGGCCTGAAGGCTCAGCAGGCTGGAGATGACCTGAAGGTTGTTCTTCACCCGATGATGCACTTCCCGGAGCAGCACTTCCTTGTCCTGGAGGGAGATCCGCAGCAGTTCCTCCACCCGTGTCCGCTCGGCGATCTCCTCCTCCAGCGCCCGGTTCGTCTCTTCCAGCTCCGCAGTGCGCTCCCGCACGGCGCCGTCCAGGTTTTGGTTCAGTTCCCGGAGTTGTGCGAACTGTGTCGTGAGGGAGGTGTGCATACGGCGCACGTTTGTGGCGAGGTGCTCTGTCTCGGCGGAGACTCCCCTGGGCCAGTCCTCGACGGCATGTTCGGGAGAGAGCTTCTCCGTGAGTGTTGCCAGCCTGAGAACCGGACGGACGAGAAGTCGGCTCAGAACAAAGGAGACGATGATCGAGGCGAAGGCCATGGAGAGCATGAGAAACATGGTACGGATGTAGTTTCCGAAGAGGGCACCGCCGGAAGCGTCCAGGGGGGAGGCGACGAGCATGGTCCAGCCGGGCATTTCCTCGTAGACCACGCGGTCCACGAGGATGGTACGCATCCAAAGGTGCACCAGCGGGATGCTCCCTCTCCTGTCCGAACGGGGCTTGATCCGCAGGGGAAAGGGCCCGGCACTGTCGCGGAACTCGTCGAGGCGGGAGAGCAGGTGTTCGGGAAAGAGCGACAGAGGGCGCACGGCTCCGGTGTTGTCGTCCACGAGAAGCGCCTGGACGCCGAGCGTTCGGAGCTGTTCCGCCAGATCGTCGAAGGCGGGCGTCGGGTCGGTGGCGAGCACCACGAAAGAGTCTCCCGTTGTCGCTACCACGAAGGCCCGGCAGGTTTCTTTTCCCAGGGGGCAGAGGAGAAAGGCGACATCCTCCGGGGCGGCTCCGGCCCGGGAACGCTGGAGGTGCTCCAGTACGGGCGAGGGAAGAAGCCTCTCCGGGGGAGCTTCGGTGTCGTCGAGGAAGGATCTGGCCGTCGTGCCGTTCCGGCTGACGAGGTAGACCTCGAGAATGCTCGTGCCGGCGAAGGGATTCTCCTGTGCGGAAAGGTGTCCCTCCGAAGCCACGTGGGCGATGAAGGGGAGTGCCCGGACCAAAGGAGTCTTCCATTGCGCCATCCGTCGCTGCACCAGCCGCAGGGCCTCGGAGCGCCTGCGCTCGGTGGCGGACTCGATGTCGTCATCGAGGTGGAGCGTGCCGTGAAGCATGACGGCGAGAAGGGGCACTATGGCAAGGCAGAGCATGCCGCAGAGAAGAAGGTGCTCCAGAGGCGGGCGGTCGGGAGCATGTTTCGGCCCCGGGAAAGCCCGGAACGGAAGAATCGTGACGACGAGGAAAGCCGTGAGGGCGTTGAAGAGGCTGTTCACGTCGCATTTGAGAACCAGGAAGAACACCCCTTCCCAGTTCATGCCGTAGAGTCCCTTCCAGAGCAGGAGAAGCTGCATGTTGCCGAAGGTGATCCAGTAGAGGAAATCCAGCAGGAAGAGGTTGTTCAGGTACCGTCTTCCGAACCCCACCGCGAGAGCCTCCGCCATGTAGTTGATGACAGCCCAGGGATGTCCCCAGAGCACAACGGTGTAGGCCGAGGAGACAAGTGCCGCGAGGGCACCGGCAAGAGGGCCGAAGCGCCACGCCGCGAGAAGAACGAAGATGCTGCCGAAGAGAAAATCGACGCCGGGAAGCAGATTCAGGCCGAAGGCGTTTCCCAGGAAGGCAAGAACAGCGAGGCCTGCGAGGGGAAACACGGTCCGTGGCAGGGAACGGGTTTGTTCTGTGCTCATGGTTTTCTCCATTCTCTCCGGCCGTTTCCGATTTTCCCCGGTGCTCCCGAAGGCGCGGCGGAATCCGGTCCGGCTGCGGTCTCGTCGGCTGCGTCGATGGGTGGACAGCGCGTTGCCTCATTATGAAAGAGGTACAAAAAAAGAGCAAGGGGTGTACCCGAACAATGTCGCCGAAAAAAGAGGTTCTCTTTCGAGTCCGGGTGTGACGCCCCCTTGAAGAATGGGTACGACACCATCACGGAAAAGCGGAGGAGGAGAGGGAGAAAAAAGTACGTCAGAACGAACATTGTCATGTGCGACGAAACCTCGTATCATCCCAAGTGGAATGATTCCAGTTGCGTTGCTCTTTTCGCGGAACCACGATCGAAGACGGACAAGAGAAAGGGTGCGGTATTCATGAAAAGAAGTCTGCTGGCAAAGCTCCTCCTTCCACTGGGAATCCTCGTGGTACTTTTCGTCGTGTCCCTGTCGGTGACGTTCTTCGTCACCTCCGGGCAGGAACGGGACGGCGCCGTGATCAATCTGGCGGGACGTCAGCGCATGCTCTCCCAGAAGATGGCCAAGGAGGCCTACCTGTATCTGCTCACCTCAGATGCGTCGATTCTCGCAGAGCTGGACCGGTCCGTCACCGCCTTCGACAGGACCCTGAAGGCCCTCGCCGAGGGAGGCGACGCGCCGCTGGATGTGAAGGGCACGTCCCTGGTCGCGCTTCCCGTTCCCTCGCCGGAGGCGGCGGTGGCGCTGGGAGCGGTGCGTTCCCTCTGGAACCCTTTCAGGGATATTCTCGGTTCCCTTCGGGATACGGCTTCGTCCGGTTCCGGAAAAGACGCCCTTGAGGCGATCCGAAGGGCGGAACCGGAAATTCTGAGGACCATGGACGGTGCCGTGTCCGTTTTCCAGACGGAGGCGGAGGCGAAGGTCGTTCTTCTCGAACGGTCCCAGGAGCTGGCGCTCGTCATCGCCGTCGCGGTGGCCCTGCTCTGCGTGTTCTTCTATCTGCGGGCCATTCTGGCGCCCACGCGAAACATGCTCCTGCTCATGGAGGACTTCGCCGGTTCGGGAGGCGACCTTACCCGGCGTCTTCCCGTGCGGACCGATGACGAGATCGGCCGTCTCGGAGGCGCCTTCAACGTCTTCGCGGAGTTCATCC
The DNA here is from genome assembly GCF_029975095.1 of Aminiphilus sp. Lineage (NCBI taxonomy): Bacteria > Thermotogati > Synergistota > Synergistia > Synergistales > Aminiphilaceae > Aminiphilus > Aminiphilus sp. The sequence goes on along the minus strand of NZ_JARKPW010000074.1, from coordinate 24,092 downwards.
GCAGCGCCTTCTGGCGTTTCTCCAAGGGAGTGCAGCACTTCCTCGCCACCTTCTACAGCGTCAACAGCTCCCTCGATGCCTTCAGCGAGGAATTCGGCGAGGTGAGGGAGCGTACGGTCGTGGGCGCCGGAGCGGTGCAGAAAATCACCGGGGCGGTGCAGCAGCAGTATGCCAGTTCGGAAGAAATCGCCTCCACCGCCCAGTCTCTGGCCCGCATCGCCGAGGAACTGAACGGCGTCGTCTCCGAAGTGGCCCGAGAGGCCGAGAACGGCGAGGCTGCTCTGGACGCCACCATCGCCACCATCACCAGCGTTCGGGAGAACGTCTCGGAAGTCTCGGAGCACGCCGCCTCCCTGGCGGAGCAGGCGAAGGTCATCAATTCGGTGGTGCAGGCCATCACGGGTATTGCGGAACAGACGAACCTTCTCGCTCTCAACGCAGCCATCGAGGCCGCAAGAGCCGGCGAGGCAGGAAGAGGCTTCGCCGTCGTCGCCGAGGAGGTGCGTACTCTCGCGGAGGAAAGCAAAAAAGCGGCGGCACGGATCGGCGAAAACCTGTCCACGCTCATGAAGGGTGTTTCCGGAACGTCCGGGGATATTCAGGGCATGGCCCGGGAAATGGAGCGGGTAGGTACGCAGATTTCCGAAGTGGTGCACTCCATCTCCGCCATCCTCCGCCGCATGGCCGGTGTGAACGAGGCCTCCCAGAGCGTCGCCGCCGGGGCGGAGGAACTGAGTGCCTCCTCCCAGGAAATGGCCTCGGGAGCGGAGTCGGTCTCCCAGTTCGCACTGGAACTCGGTGCCGTCATCGGGAGCGTGGAGAAGAGCGTTCTCCGTCTCGGCGATTCGGTGACCCTGCTCCGGAAACAGATCGCCGACGGCGCCGAGACGGGGCGTTCCGTCCTCGATGCCCTGTCGCATTTCTCCATCACCACCTGCGAGGAGTTTACAGAAGTCTGCCGCATCGCCATCGACGGTCACGCGGCGTGGATGCGGCGCCTCGACGACTATATCCGGGGCGGGCTCTGGAACCTCGAAACCGATCCGACGCGCTGCCGCTTCGGCATCTTTCTCGCCGTGACGGACATTCCTCCCGCAGTGGCCGCGGAATGGGGAGAAATCCGCAGACTCCACGACGAACTGCACCATCTGGGGCATGCCGTGCGGGACGCCGGACGGAGCGGAAGGACGGAACAGATGGAGGAGCTGCACAGGAAGGCACGTCTCGTCAGCGAGGCATTGACGCGCAAGCTGGAAGAAGTGATCCGCCGTTGCGGGGAAAAGAGTGCCGGCGCTGCGCCTCTCGCGGCCCTGCCTTCGGGGCGCTGAGGCACCGCTCCTGTTCCTGAACGGAATTCCCTGTCAGGTTTCGTTGTTGCCCGAAGAATTCCTTGACGGGCATGGCGGCATTTTTTCGTTATACAAGGAACGACACCTGTGCTTTTCTCCCGTTTCATGGTATCCTGATGGAGTGGGGAAAGGGGAGATTTTCTTCCGGAAAGTCAGCCCGAGAGGAAGTGCGCCCCTGAAAAGAGGGAATCCCTTGAGGGAACGCGGAGGAGGGACCCATGCTCGACGGAGGACTGCACAAGTGTCGGAATCCGGCCCGCCGGTGCTCCGATGGGAAGCCGGGATGGTTTTTCCGGCTGTGCTCCGCGATGCGCGGAGGTCGGACGGAAGATGGTTTTTCCGGACGGATGAACGCAACTGCCGGGAGAATGCCGCAACGGGTGCGGCGCTCCGGAATGTAACGGCAGTGGGTATAAAGGAGGAAAAGGCATGTCGATGAAATGGAAGGACAGCTCCACGGATCGTCTCTGCGAGGCGATTCTCCGCCTCAAGACACGGGACGAGATGTACCGCTTTCTCGAGGATGTGGGCACCATCGGCGAGTTGAAGGCGTTGGCCCAGCGGCTCGAGGTGGCCCGCCTCCTTCACGAGGGGCTCAACTACGGGGAGATCTCCCGGGTTTCCGGCGCCAGCTCGGTGACCATCAGCAGAACCAAAAAGGCTCTCGACTACGGGACGGATGGCCTGCTCCACGTGCTGGAACGGCTGAAGGCCCGAAAGGAAGACGCCCCGGAGGTCGAGCAGGCGTAGACGCGGAGAGACTTTCCGAAAGAATCCCCGCAGGATCTTCTCTCCTTTTTGCGGCAAAGACGTGGGGAGGAACGCGCAAAGGGCGCGCTCCTCCCCACGTTGCGTTCGGGCGTCCGGCTGTTGCGGAACGGATCAGGGCGACCCGTAGAGCCCCAGCACCGAGGGAAGCCAGGTGCTCAAGGAGGGGACCAGGGACACCACCGCCAGGGCCAGGACGGAGGCCGCGATGAGCGGAAGGGCCGGAGGCGTGAGTTCCTCCATGGTGAGGCCGCTGATGTTGGCCCCCACGTAGAGGTTCACCGCCACGGGTGGTGTCACCTGTCCGATGGCGAGGTTGATGGTCATGACCACGCCGAACCACACGGGATCCCAGCCGAAGTGGGCGATGATGGGCATGAGGATGGGAAGAAAGACGTAGAAGATGGAGATGGCGTCCAGAAGCATTCCCGCGAAGAGAAGAATGAGGTTGATCATCAGGAGAACCACCAGCGGCGAGGAGGAAACCCCCAGCAGAAGGTTCGCCGCCTTGTCGATGAGTCCCACGGCGGAACCCACCCAGGAGAAGAGCCCCGCGCAGGTCACCACGAGCATGACCACCGCGGTGGAGAGCACCGTGGCGCTCAGGATCTCGTAGAGCGTCCGGAACGTGATGGTCCGGTAGATGAAGACCCCCACGAAAAGCCCGTAGAAGACGGCCACCGAGGCGGCCTCGGTGGGGGTGAAGATCCCCCCGTAGATCCCGCCGAGGATGATGACCGGGGTGAAGAGCCCCCAGAGGGAACGGACGAAGGCCCGCCACAGAGCGGCGGTGGAGGTCCGGGGTTTGCCCCGGTAGTTGCGGCGCCGCGAGATGAGATAGACCGCTCCCATGAGGAAGAGGGCCACCACGATGCCCGGCAGCACGCCCGCCGCGAAGAGCGCCCCCACGGATTGCTGCATGATGTCTCCGTAGACGATGAAGGCGATGCTCGGAGGAATGACGATGGCCAGGCCCGAGGCCACGGAGACCACCGCCGTGGCGAAAGGTTTGTCGTATCCCGCCGCGGCCATGCCGGGAATGAGGATGAGCCCCAGGGCCGCCACCGTGGCGGGGCCGGACCCGCTCACGGCGCCCCAGAAGGTGGCTACCCCCACCGTGGCGAGGGCGAGTCCTCCCGTGGCGGAGCCCACAAGCTCGTCGATGAGGTCGATGATGCGTTCCGCGATGCCCGCCTTCTCCATGATGACCCCGGCGAGGATGAAGAAGGGAATGGCCAGGAGGGGAAACTTGGCGATCCCGGCGAAAAAGTTGTAGGACACCATCTGATACCCCAGGTTCCAGTGCACGCACACCGCGAGGGCCGCACCGCCCAGGCTCACCGCCACGGGAACGCGCAGGAGGAGTGGCGCGAGGAAGAGAAGGAGCATCCAGAAGGCCGGATCGGCGAGAAGTTTGTCCATGGGATGCACCTCTTCCTAGATGTCGCCTGCCCGGAGGGCGGCGGCGCTCTGCTGGAGAATACGCACGATGACGAGGAGCGACAGGACGGGCACCGCCGCAGTGTAGACCACCACGGGAATGCCCAGGGATTCGGTGGTCACCGACAGGGCCAGTTCGTCCAGCACCTCGAGCCGCCCCAGATGGGCCAAAACGGCGAAGAACGCCACGCAGATTCCGGTGGTGGCGAGAAAGAAAATCTTTCGGACCGCGGGGGGAAAGCGGTCGTAGAAGAAGTTCATGCTCAGGTGCGCTCCCTTGCGGAAGGCCAGGGAGGTGCCGAGGAGCACGAGCCAGACGAAGAGATTCACCTCGATCTCCTCGGTGAAGGAGAAGGAGTATTTGATGAAATACCGCGTGACCACGTTGAGAAAGGCCACGGTGGTCATGACGGCGAGAATGATGGAGCCCGCGATTTCCTCGAAATGCGTCCAGAGCGTGCGGATCATGGAGAAACGGTCCTTTCGTGGAGTTTCGAAAGCAGGCGGAGTGCCGCTCCGTCTGGGGCGTGTTTCCGAAAAGAGGAGCGGCTCCTTCTGCCTTTGCAAGCGATCTCGAAAAAAAGGGATGCACCCCGCGACCCTCGAGAGGGCACTTCCTCCCCGAGCGGCGTTTCCGAAAGAGACATATCCAGGGCTTTTCCTTCATCGGCCATCGGCGTCTCTTTCGAGAAAACAAGCACTCTCCGCCGAAGAGGGATCCGCCGGAGAGTGGCTGGTGCATGACCTCACTGCACGGAGGCGATGTCCTCCTGGGCGGCCTTCACCAGCTCCTCGCCGATTTCCCCAGTCCACTTCTCGAAGACCGGCTGCGTCTTCTCGCGGAACGCCGCCATCTGCTCCTCCGAGAGGAACGTCACTTCCATGCCCTTCTCGGTGAGCGCCTTGTAGGGATCCACGATTTCCGGAACCATGCCCATCTCCTGGAGAACCGCGAGGGCGCTGCCGTCGTCCAACCCGACCCGGGCGAGGGCGGTCTGGTATCTGGAGGCGAGGCCGATGCACTCCATCAGGATGGCCTGGTCCTCGGGGGAGAAGCTCTTCCACACGTCGGGATTCACCGCGAAGAGGAGCGGATCGATCACGTAGTGCCACTCCGTGATGTACTTGTGGTAGTCGTAGATCTTGGAGGGAATGAGGATGCCCATGGGGTTCTCCTGCCCGTCCACCACGCCCTGCTGGAATGCCGTGGTCGCCTCGGCCCAGTTCATGTTCACCGGATTGGCCCCGAGGGCCTTGAAAGTGTCGATGTAGATGGGGCTGCCCACGACGCGGATCTTGAGTCCGTCCATATCCGAGGGGGCCGCCACGGGCTTCTTGCTGTTGGTGAGTTCCCGGAAACCGTTCTCTCCCCAGCCGAGGAATTTCACGCCCTTGCTCTCCACCGCGTCGATCATCATCTTGCCCGCCTTGCCCGCCTTGACGGCGTCCATGGCCTTGAAGCGATCCTTTCCGGAGCCGGCGATGAAGAAGGGAAGCGCGGGGAGATTGAGTTCCTTCACCTGGGGCGACCAGTTGATGGTGGACTGGAGGGCGAAGTCGATGGCCCCGTTCCGGAGGAGGAGAAAGGCCGAGGTCTGTTTTCCCGCCGAAAGCTGGGAGCCGAAGTAGGGCTTGATGACGATGCGTCCCTCGGTCTTGTCCTTCACGATGTCCGCGAAGTACTGGGCACCCAGGCCCCACGCGGTGGTGGGACCGGGAACGACGTCCAGCTTGTACTCGTCCTTGTAGGCCGCCGTCGCGGGGACGACCAGTGCCGCCAGGAGCAATGCCGTCAGGAGCAGTGCCATTCCTTTACGCATGCGTTTCCGCCTCCTCGAATCTCTCGTCTCCGAAACGACGCGTTTCTCCTGCTTCCGAAAAGCGTCGCCTCCTCCGATGCCGCGTCTTTCGCCTCGAATTCCCGCTCTCCCGATGCGAATTTCCCCGCATCACCTCCCGAATGCCACAACGCGCCTGCATGAGACAGAAGCGCGAAATCGTCGAATTGAAGAAGCATGGCACCTCCGTGTCATTGGGACAGGGTAGAGGACGCTCCCCCTCCTGTCAACAGGAAAGAGCCCTCGCGAGCAGCCCGCCCTTTCCGGCGAAGAACGCAGAAGAGCCCTCGCGAGCGCCTCGGAAGAAAAGCGGTCCATGAAACGCCGCGCTCGAAATCCCTTGCCCGCCGCCGATGCCTCCCAAAGATGGGTGCATAATCAAATTGAGGTGGATCATCGAGTATTCAAAGTGAAACATAATCATTTGCAGAAAAATATGTTTTTAAATTCATGTTCGAGCGCGACGTTGCCGATAAAAATAACGAGAGGCGAGCGATGTTCTTTCAACATATTCTTTTGGTGTGATGTTGGCGTTGTACCCGTCTCCGGGCTTCCTTTTCTGGCGGCGGGAATTGTCGGGTTTGTCGCCGGGCGTTCTCTGCAGTGCAAGGAGCGCCGTTTTCTCAAGTAATGCATTTTTGCGGATCTTCGAGTTTTCCCGGCTCCGGATCTGTTTGCACCAAAAACGACAAGGAGGTTGTTTTTATGCGCATCGACGGAACGGATTCTTTTCTGTCGCGTCTGTCCGGAAATACCGGACTTTCCTTCGGGAATCTCGACCTGAGGATCGACCGTGCGGGCGGGGGCATTCCCGAGGAGAAGGACATTCTGGAGTTGTCCACGGATACGCTGACGGCGGAAGAGGCGAGGGCGGTCAAGGCAATGGGGGTGGCCTTCTCCAAAATCGATGGGACACTGCGGGCGATGAAGAAGATCTCGGTGCTCGCCGAGGACGAGAGATACACGGAGGAAGAGCGCATGGACCTGCAGATTCGAATGATCGAATTGCAGGCCGATCTTCACCGGGATGTTCACACCATGGGATTGGCGGCATCGGGTCAGACGTACGAATCGACGCTGCCCACCGATGCCGCCCTCTCCATGTTCTCGGAGGGGACCAACAAAGAGGAAGGCACCGTAGGCTATTTCCTCTCGCACAAACCCGGAGAGTTTTTCTTGAGCGAATGGGGTGTCGCGAGTGAATTCAAGGACCTGAGAGTCGTAAGGGTGACGCTGGCTGAGGAGCACATACGGTCAGATGTGGTGTCACATCAGATAACGCTCGTTGCGACGGGAAAGGGAAATGTTCTCGAGAGCAATGCGGACAAGGCGATCAAGCGCCTCACAGAGGCAAAGGAATCCGGCGTGTCCCTGCGGGACATGTCGGAGGATCCGCTGTTTTCTTCGAGCAAAATGTTCCTGGGGGATGCGGAGGCTTCGAAGAAGGTCACGGAAGCCATCGGCAAGGAGATTGCAAGGCTCGCGGATCTGCGCGAAAAAACCTCCGCGTCTGTCGGAGAACTGTTGACGCCGGAGGGGAATGCGTCTTCGACGGGAAAAAGCGCCGTGGCGGGGCTCGACCGCAATATGGAGGACCGGTACCGTATCGCCGGCACCGAGCTAGGGGACATGGTGTTCACCTACGGAGCCGATCTCTCGGACATCAGACTCAAGAACACCACGGGCAGGCTCGGCATGCTCTTCAGTGCGGTGGACACGTTCCTGAAGGACGAAACCTACAGAAACCTCGGCATCGGCAAGTTGCATTTCTGACGGAAGAGGGCGCTCATCGGGGGGGATCCCGTGCGGGGTTTCCCCCGTTTTCGTTGCGGTGAACATCGTTCTCTGTTGTGGGGTGTCCCGCTCCCGGTTCCGAAGGGAAAGCTCGGAACCGCCGGACGGGTTTTGCGGAGAAAAAAGAGGCATCGTGCCGCCGCCGGGGAAATGTGGTACAAAGGAGTGGAGAAGCCCGGGAGGCGAACCGCCCTCCCCATGTCTGGAGGGATCGCTGGTGCAGATATCGATTCGCGAGGAAAAAGGCTACGCGGTGGTTGCCGTGGGCGGAAGGCTCGACGCGCTGACGGCACCGGAGTTCGAGACCCGCGGCGTCGAGTGGCTCCTGGCCGGGCACATCCGCCTCGTGATGGATTTCTCGTCCCTGGAGTACGTGAGCAGCGCGGGGCTGCGGAGCGTCCTCGTGGTGCTCAAGAAGGCCAAGAGTGTCGGCGGTTCGGTGGTGCTCTTCGGCCTTTCCGGGGTGGTGAAGGAGGTTTTCGCCATTTCCGGCTTCGATTCGCTGCTTCCCGTCGCGGAGAACGAGGCCGCCGCCGCGCTCGTGGCGGGCGCGTGAGGGGCGTTTTCCTCCGCGATGGCGGCGGGACGGTTTTTTTCGGGTAGGGCGATTCTCCTCCCGTTTCTTCTGCTCTCGCTGTCGCTCCTGGCGGGAATTTCCCTGAGCGCCTGCGAAGCGGGCTCTCAGGAGCCGGACCCCCGCGCACCGGGACCGGATGCGCTGTCCGTGCGGCTCCTGCTCCAATGGAATCACCAGGCCCAGTTCGCGGGGATCTACATGGCCTTCGAAAAGGGATTCTACCTCCGTCGGGGGCTGGACGTGCGGATTCTCGGAGGCGGGCCCGGAAAGAGCGTGCCCGAGGCGCTCCGCCGGGGTGAGGCGGAGTTCGGTACCATGTTCCTCACCGCGGCGCTGGAGGCGCTGGACAAGGGCACGCCGCTCGTGCACACGGCCCAGATCGTGAACGGCTCCTCCCTGCTTTTGATCGGGCGGGCGAACCGGGGCATCCGAACCCCCGAGGACCTGAGGGGACTTCGGGTCTCTCTCTGGGGCGACGCCTTTCACGGAGCCTATCTGGCCTTTTTCCGCTCCCTCGGGGTGACGGTTCGGGAGGTTCTGCAGAACTGGTCGGTGAACCTCTTTCTCCGGGGTGTCGTGGATGCCTGTGCCGCCATGGACTACAACGAGTACCACATGCTCCTCCAGGCGGGCATGGAGCCGGGCGATCTCTCCCTGTTCCGCCTGGGCGACTACGGCTTCGGCTTTCCCGAGGACGGCCTGTACTGTCTCGCCTCCTACCGGGAGGCGAACCCCAGGGTCTGCCGGGATCTCGCCGAGGCCACCCTCGAAGGATGGCGTTATGCGGCGGCGCACCCCGAGGAGGCCCTGGACGTGGTGATGCGCTATGTCCGGGAGGCCCACGTACCCACCAACCGGGCTCACATGGCGTGGATGTTCCGCAACATTCTTCCGGACATCGTGCCTTCCGAGGGCGCGGAAGTTCCCTGGCGTCCGGGGGTTCTCTCCAGAGAGGATTTTGAGCGGACCCGGGACGTACTGCTCCAGGAGAAGGTTATCCGGAGGAACGTTCCTTACGAAGAGTTTACGGAAGGAGCGTCGCCCCGTGTTCCCTAGGCGGAGCATTGCCGGGCGTCTCGTGCTCCTCCTCGGAGTCGGGGTCGGGTGCATTCTCGCCGCCGTGGTGGGGTACGGCTGGCGCGCCTCCCGGGATCTTCTCGAGGCGGAGACGAAGGAGCGCATTCTCGCCGTCGCCGCCGCCACAGTGGCCCGCATCGACGCCGTGACCTCCGGAGTGGAGAAGGTGGTGCGGGAGACGGCGCTCCTGATGGACCGTTTTCCTCTCACCGCCGAGGAAAAGGCGATGCTTCTGGAGGACAAGCTCCGCCTTCACGGCGAGCTTTTCGGCATGGCTGCGAGCCTGGGGGGCACGGCGCTCCCCGGAACGGTGCCCTACGTGTACCGGGGGCCAGGGGGGCTTGTCCGGACGGATCTGGCGAGCGGCGCCTACCCCATGCAGATCATGGACTGGTACACCATTCCCAGGGAACTGCTCCGTTCCGTCTGGAGCGAGCCCTACTTCGACGAGGGCGGCGGCGACGCCGTCATGGCCACCTATTCCGTTCCCCTGGTGAAGGAGCTTGCCTTTGCGGGGATCGTCACGGGGGACATCTCCCTGGAGTGGCTCACGGAGCTTTTGGGCACCCTTCCACTCGGCAGCGGCTATGCCTTTCTTCTCTCCCGCAACGGCACCTTCATCAGCCATCCCGTCCGGGACTTCATCATGAACGAGACGGTCTTCAGCATTGCCGAGACCCTTGGGGAACCGTCGCTCCGCGAGCTGGGGAAACACATGGTGCGGGGCGGATCCGGCTTCGTTCCTTTCAGGGATTTCTCGAAAAAGGAGAGGGACGCGACACCGTCCCACTGGCTGGCCTTTCTTCCCGTCCCTTCCACCGGGTGGAGTCTGGGCATCGTCCTGGGAAAGGAGGACGTGCTGGCTCCCGTGGCGGCCCTGAGCAGCATCCAGCTCGGCCTCGGCGGTGCGGGATTTCTGCTCATGCTCGGACTGGTGCTCTTCGTGGCCCGGACCATCACGGACCCCCTCAAGCGTCTGGAGGGCATCGCGGGAAAGATCGCCCGGGGTGACCTGGATGTTCCCGTTCCCGATCTCTCCGGCGGAGACGAGGTGGCCTCTCTGGCGGAAAGTTTCGCCCGCATGCAGGCGGATCTCCGGACTTATCTGGCGAAGCTGGCCGCCACCACCGCCGCGAAGGAACGCATCGAGAGTGAACTCCGCATCGCCCACACCATCCAGATGGAACTGGTGCCCAAGACCTTTCCTCCCTTTCCCGACCGGAAGGAGTTCGACATCTTCGCCCTGCTCGACCCCGCCCGGGAGGTGGGGGGCGACTTCTACGACTTCTTCTTTCTCGATGAGACGCACTTCTGCTTCGTCGTGGGGGACGTGTCCGGCAAGGGAATTCCCGCGGCGCTCTTCATGGCGGTGACGCGCACCTTCGTGAAGGCCATCGCGAAAAACGCCTCCGCCCCCGGGGAAATCCTGGCCCGACTGAACGACGCCCTGGCGGAGCAGAACGAGTCGTGCATGTTCGTCACACTCTTCTGTGCCGTGGCGGATCTGTCCACGGGGGAGTGCGCCTTCGCGAACGGGGGGCACAACCTACCCCTTCTGCTCCGGAGGGGAATGGCGCCGGAGCGTCTTCCCCGTCTCGCGGGGTGTCTGTTAGGAGCCATGGAGGGGCGGCATTTCGAGGAAGGACACCTTTGCCTCGGCCGGGGAGACCGTCTGTTTCTCTACACGGACGGCGTCTCCGAGGCCATGAACGAAGCGGGGGCGTTCTATTCGGAGGCGCGTCTCGAAGCGGAGCTTGCCCGGTGTGCGGCCGCAGACGACCGGTTTGCGAATGTCCGTTCGCTCGCCATGGAGATCCGTGCCACGGTGGACCGCTTCGCCGCCGGGGCGGAACAGGCGGACGACGTGACCATCCTGGTCTTCGAGTTCCGCTAGAGAAGGACCACGGAGTTCCGTCCCGCGGTCTTTTTCGCCGTCGTGAGGGCCCTGAAGAGGCGCTCCGTGAGAGGCTCCATCGTGTCCCCGGGAAGGGAGAGGGTAGCGCCGAGGCAGGCTGTGGGATAGACCCACTCGCCTCCCGGCGAGAGGAAGTGGGAGGCCTGGACGAGGACGCGGCAGCGCTCCGCGAGGCGGAGCAGATCCTCTTCGGTGCGCACGTTGGAGAAGAGCAACAGAAACTCCCCCCCTCCCCAGCGTCCGATGAAATCGAAGGAGCGGAGACTTCCCTTCACCGTCCGGGCCGTCACCTGGAGCATCAGGTCCCCCGAGCCTGGGCCGTAACGGTCGTTGACCGCCTCCAGATTGTCCATGCCCAAAAGGGCTGCGCCGAAGAGCCACCCCTTCTCCTGCATTTCATCGAGCTTCGCCAGCAGGGAGATCTCCGAGAGGCGTCGGTTGCCCACGTGCGTCAGATCGTCGGTGAGGGACATGTCGTGGAAGAGCGCCGCCATTTCCATGGCGGTGAGCTTCTCGCTGTTATCGCTGAACACCTCCACAGCCCCCATCACGACTCCCCGTGCGTCGGTGATGGGCGAGACGCGGATGGACACGGGAACCCGATGTCCCTCCTTGTGATGGAGAAAGACGTCCGCCTCGCGCATCTCTCCGTCCAGGAGCGTTTCCGCCAGCGGGCATGCGTTCTCGCAGAGGCATGTTCCCCGGTCGTCCACGTGGACGAGAATGTTGTCCGCGCAGCGGTGTCCCGTAACCTCCGCCGCAGTGTAGCCCGTGAGTTGTTCCGCCGCACGGTTCCAGTAGATGATGATCCGCCGGGTGTCCGTCACGTAGACGCCGTCGTAGAGGCAGTCAAGGGTCTTCTTGTAGAGATCGGTGGTCCGGTACAGTTCGCTCTCCATGCGCCATCCCTCCGTTCCGGGTCGCTCGCCGGGATTCTCGTTCCGACGGGCCGGAACGATGCGAGAGGTTCGGAATTTTTCTTTGCTTCAGCATCATCATAGCGTATTGGAATCCGGAATGGAAGGGGGGGAGCACGCACGCGGCGCGGCTATATGTCGCTACCGCACCTGTGATTGTACTTGTCGGGGCACCGCCACCGGATCAGGGAATGCTCCGCATTTTGGGGGTACCGTCTGTGCGACGGAGAGAACCACCCCGGGAACTCCGGGGGATGGTGACTCGTTTCCTTTCCGGGTGTTCCTCGAAATCATGTCGCCGGGGTTGTACGCTTTTTTTCAAAAAGTGTAAAATCAAAAAATATGATGACGAAGGCGTATCCGGCATCTCCAAAAAACAGGGGGAGAATCGGATCGGAGGGGGCAGGGCGGCGGTCGTGACCCCGTCCGAAGAGCGAGGGGAAGAGTCCGAGGAAGGGGGAGCGTGTCGTTTTCATGCGACGACGGTCATGAAGAAACCGAGAGCCTACATTCGTACCGTACCTGTCGACCAGATCTTCGACCATCCCGAGGCAACCCTGGCCAGTGATCTTGTTGTCGCAGGGGCCGTGCTGCTCTCCTGGGGAACCCGCGTGGAGGAGATCGGTGCCACGGAAAAGCAGCGCCAGAGCATCCTCCGAAAGTTGGAGAATGCGGGAATCCGCGAAGTAAACCTCAAGTTCGGGGTGGAGGAGATGGACACCGAGGAGGTCTCCGCGCTCGTGCAATCTCTGGATGCCACGGTGCGCCTCGTGGACTTCGAGACCAACGAGCGGATTCTCCGCGGGCTTGCGGAGACCTTCGAGGCGCCTCCCGATGAGGGAAAACCTTTTTCCCTGGAGGGACTCCTCGCCGTGGCGGACATGATCGAGGCGGAACTCGCCCGCACCTCCCAGGTGCTCATGTCCCTCAATGAGCCCAGGAACCACGAGGAATATCTCCACGTGCACTCCTTCAACGTATCCCTTCTCGCGGGGTATCTGGCGAGGCGCGTCCAGTCCCTGGACGCGGCTTCCGCCCCCTTTCCCGAGGGGTTCGTTCGGGCCGCCATCGTGGCGGGTCTCTGCTTCGATCTGGGGAAACTGCTGATCCCGAAGGAGATCCTCGGTTCCCCCCGGAAGCTCACTCCCGAGGAATTCTCCCTGGTGCGGCACCACTCGCTGCACAGCGAGGAACTCGCCCGAAGGGCGGGCGTCACGGATCCCCTTGTTCTCTCGGCGATCCGGAGCCACCACGAACAGTTCGACGGCAAGGGCTACCCCGACGGCCTGTCGGGAAAGCAGATTCCCCTTCTCGCGAGCATCGTCCACGTGGCGGACGCCTTCGACGCCCTCACCACGAACCGGATCTACAAGAGTGCCGTTTCCGTGAAGGAGGCCCTGAACATCATCCTCTACTACAGTGGGGAGCATTTCGATCCCGACGTGTGCCGCTGTTTCATCTCCGGTATCGGCTTCTACCCTCCGGGGAGCGTGGTGCGCCTCTCGGACGAGCGGATCGCCACGGTGGTGTCCGCCTCGGAGGGCAATATGCTCCAGCCCAAGGTGTACGTGACCGACGAAAAGGGTGCGCGGGTCCCCCTGGATCTGTCGGGGAGCAAGATCTATATCAAGGAATGTCTTCAGATCGAGCGGAAGAAGGCCTACTCTGCCGCCCTGGAGGCCTATGGGGAGATCTTTCACCAGCTCTGAAGAGCGATCGGGGGCAACGGAATCAGGATTGTGCGGCGTGCCGGAGGATATCCCGGGCACGCCGCGCCTTTTTCATTCCTCCGGGATGAACGGTGCTCCCCAGTGCACGGCCCGGACGAAGGATGCACCGCCGAGCCGGAAGGCGGCGCGAAACAGGGATTTGCCCAGGGGGCCGAGGGGGAGATGCAGCCAGCATTTCGCCCGGGTCGTCCTGGCGAACTCGGCATGCATGCCCGCGAGGGACGTTTCGTAGCGCTCGAGGGGGTTCGCCCGTTCCGTCAGCGCTGCGGCGATGCTTCGGGCGGCGCAGAGCCCCGAGAGATGGGCGTAGAAAACGCCCTCTCCCGTGACGGGGTGAACGAATCCTGCGGCGTCGCCGACGAGGAGCAGGCGCTCCTTTCCGGAAGGAATCTGCAGGGACCCCTTTCGCCGTTCTCCGGCGAGGGGGACGAAGGCGCCCCGGAAGGTGCCCGGTGTTGGCGGCGGCGCGCCGACCCGGCGGAGAAGATCCCGGAGGAGCGCCGGATAGCGGCTCCAGGACGAAGGTTTTCCTTCGCCGCCGAGCCCCGCGAGAAGGCGTGTCCGTCCCGGGAAAAGCCATCCGTAGCCTCCGGGGGGAATGTTCCAGAAAAGGAAGGGGTGGTCCGGCCCTTCGGGCCACGCTGGCCGGGGAATGACCGCCTGGAGGGCGAAGGCGGAGGGACGCCGGTTGTCCTCGGGCAAAACAGCTGCAAGGGGCTTCCTTGAGGGGCCTTGCGTGCCGTCGGCGCCCACGAGAAAGCGTCCCCGGAGGAAACCGCCTCCGGCGAGGCGAACCGTCCCCGAGGAGGGGTCCACGTGCAGCGCCGTCGCTTCCGTGACGACGACGCCGAGGCGGCGGCTCCGCTCCCGGAGAAACGCGTCGTATCGACCCCGATGGACGAAGTGGAGGGGCGGGTCGATGCGCTCCTCGAAGGAGTCGCCGAGCCCGTAGGCGAAGGCGAAGCGCTCCGAAACGGCTTCGAGAAGCCCTTCCGCAGCGAGCGCTGCGGCGGAGAGGTCCAGCTCCTCCGCGAGAAGGCGGAGCGTTTTCGCGGAGAGGCAGCCGCCGCAGAGCTTGTCGCCTCCCGAGAGCCGGCGCTCCGCCAGAATCACGGAAAAGCCGCACGCCGCCAGCGCGGAAGCGCAGGTGCTTCCCGCCGGTCCTCCGCCGAGGACCACCACGTCTGCTTCCCGGAACGCCGCTTCCTCCACGGAAATCCCTCTCTTTCTCTCAGTTCAGGGGCAGGGTCTGCGCCTCCTGGACGCGCAGGTCGAACCAGAGCAGCCGGTGGCGGAGGATTCCCTCCATGCCGAGAAGGACCTTCACGGCTTCCGCTGCTTCAAGGGAGGAAACGAGCGCCGGGGTGAAGGGAGGATTGCCCGTTGTGATCTCCACCCCCTTGTCCGGTGCCTGGTCTCCCCAGAAATCCAGGAGCGTCCGGTCGCCGGGCAGAACGGTTCCCACCTGGCCCCAGAATCCGGCGATGGCGCCGTGCACTGCGGGAATGCCCATCCGGGCGCAGGCGTCGAAGAGGATCCTCCGGGAGCGGTGGTTGTCGAGGCAGTCCACCGCGACGCCGCATCCGTCGAGGAGCGAGGCGGCGTTGTCCGCGTCGAGAAAGCCCGGAAAGGGCGAGACCTCCACGGCGCCATTCACCGCCTTCGTCCGCTCCGCCGCCGCCAGGGCCTTGGCTTTCCCCAGGTCCGCCTCGGTACAGAGGATCTGCCGGTTCAGATTGTTGTCCGAGAAGGTGTCCCCGTCGATGAGGACGAGATGTCCCACCCCTGCCCGGGCAAGGAGTTCCACCACCAGCCCACCCAGGCCGCCGCAGCCCACCACCGCCGCTCGGGAGGCGAGGAGGCGGGCCTGTCCCGCAATGCCCAGCGTCCCCAGGCTCCGCTCGTAGCGCGAGGGAACGAGCCCCTTTTCCAGGGCGGCCCGCTCCACCGCTCCGGGAGCGATCTCTTCCCGGAGGGCGATCTTCCGGCACAGTTCCCAGGGGACGATGTCGAAACCGCCCCTATGCTCCGCGCTCCGCCGGAGTTCTTCGATTCCGTCTTCCAATGCCATCGCGATCTTCTCCTCTCCGAACGACAGGCCCTCCGGCCGGGGTGCTGCCGCGGATCCTCATGTCTCCAGCGTCCGACCGCTCTTTCTGTTCGGCCCCGGACGAGCCCTGTCAAAAAAGCAGGCTCCCCGCCCTACGCGTCCGTACCGCCCCCGGTCGGCGCGGGAGACGGCGCTCCGAGGCCGAGTGCCTCGTTCAGACTCCCCCGGCGGTATCCTCCCAGGTCGAGGACCACGTGGCGGAACCCCAGGGAGGCAAACTCCCGAAGGAGCGCTTCCGTCGCTTCGGCCGTGACGAGACGGGGCATCGCCTCCGGAGAGATCTCGATGCGTGCCGTGTCGTCCATGTCCCGCACCCGGAGGTCCGTTCCGGAAGAGCAGAAGTGCCGAACCGCCGCCTCCGCGGCGCCCACACGGCGCAGCCGCTCTTCCGTCAGGGGGACGCCGTAGGGAATGCGCGAGGCCAGACAGGCCGCCGCGGGCTTGTTCCACGTGGACAGCCCCCACGCTTTCGAGATGGCCCGGATGTCCTCTTTGGTGAACCCGAGTTCCAGCAGGGGAGCGCGGACTCCCGCACTCCCCGGGGTGGGAGCGGCGAGTTCCCTCACCGCCCGGAGTCCCGGGCGGTAGTCCGCGAGATCGTCCGCATTCGAGCCCTCAAGTACCCAGGTAAGGCCCCGCTCCGCCGCCCAGGCGACGAGACGGAGGAAACGAAAGCGTTTGCAGTGGTAGCAGCGTTCCCCGTCGTTCCGGACAAAGGCTGGTTCTTCCAGCTCCGACAGGGGAAGAAAAAAGTGGGGCATGCCGAGCGCCGCCGCGAGGGTGGCGCAGTCCCCTCGCTCCTCCTCGGCGAGCGTGGCGGAAACGGCGGTC
Source organism: Aminiphilus sp. (assembly GCF_029975095.1). Taxonomy (NCBI): domain Bacteria; kingdom Thermotogati; phylum Synergistota; class Synergistia; order Synergistales; family Aminiphilaceae; genus Aminiphilus; species Aminiphilus sp. The sequence goes on along the minus strand of NZ_JARKPW010000074.1, from coordinate 7,746 downwards.
ACCGCCGCCATTCGGCCCGGCCCGAGGGTGCGGAGAGCCGCCGCGGCAAGAAGCGTGCTGTCCACGCCGCCGGAAAAAGCCACGGCGACGCTTCCGAAGTCGCGCAACAGGGTCGTCAGTGCGTCGAGGCGTTCTTGCTGAAGATCCGTCATGGTTTTCCGTTCGTCCCTTTCATGAGTTTCTCTCGTGCGGTGCCGGATGGAACGTGTTCCAGGAGGTCGCTCCCGTCCGGCGGAATCCGCAGCGCGTCTTTTTGTGGCATCGGAGCGGAGGGCGGATGCTTCCGAACGAAAGAGGTCCCTTCGTCGCTGTCGTTTCCTTCCGGTGGTTTCCTTATCCTCTCTGCGTTGACAGAGGAGGAAGTGCTCTCTATAGTACAGTAATTCTGTCGGAAAACAAACTTTCTTTTGCGAGGCTCTGTCGATATATCGCCGACTGCGGCGGGAGCGTTTTTTCCGTTGATCTCATGATACAGCAGAACTGTACCGGCGCGAAATGCGGTGAAAGGCGTCGGTACGGTTTCGGGAGGGGGAGCGGAGAACATGGGAATGAAACTGTCCACGCGCTCGCGCTACGGCCTTCGGGCCATGCTCGAACTGGCCCTGGCGGAGGGGCGGGTGGTGACCATGGCGAAGGATGTGGCGGAGCGCCAGAACCTGCCCGTTTCGTATCTGGAGCAACTGCTGGCCCAGCTCAAACGGGCCGGACTCATAGCGGCCATCCGGGGAGCGAAAGGGGGGTATTCGCTCTCCCGCCCGGCGGAGGAGATTTCGCTTACGGAGATCATCGAGGCACTCGACGGCCCGCTCGATGTGGCGCCCTGCGAGGACATCGCCTTTTGCCGTTCTTCGCCCGAGGCGTGTGTCCTCAAGAATATTTTTGCCCGGGCGTCGCAAGCCCTGCGTCGGGAGTTCGCCGCGGTCTCCCTTGCGGATTTCGCCAGGGAACAGAGTCTTCGGGAAGAAGCGTGCTCAGGGAACGGGGACGCTCCGGAAAGGAGAAAGAATCGTGACGGTGAATGAGGCGGGGGGGCGGGAGAGGAAGCTCCTGATCTGGCGCTACGACCGGGGGCAGGGGTTCAGCTCCCTCCGGGACACGGTGCTTTCCGAGCGGGAGCTGACGCTTTTCCTCGACGGCGAGGAGCTGACGTCGGGCCTGTTGACCGAGGGGGATGAGGAGCGCTGGGCTCTGGGGCATCTCGCCACGCGGGGTCTCATCGAAAACCGGGAGGACGTGGTTGAAATGCACCTTTCGGAGAAGATCCTTTCCGTCCGGAGAACCAGAGCGCTTCCCGGCGTACGTTCCCGAGAGAAGGTGACGCTCGCGCCTCTGCCCGTGACGTGGCGTCTTTCGGCGGAGACCGTGGCGGCGGCGGTGAAGACGCTTTCCGAGGCGCCGCTCTACCGCTCCACGGGGTGCGTGCACGTAGCGGCGCTTTTTTCGCGAGATGGCGAACGGCTCTCCGTCGCCGAGGACGTGGGGCGGCACAACGCGGTGGACAAGGTCGTGGGATGGGCGGTGGAGAAGGCGCATCCTCTGGAGGCGACTTTTCTCACTGTCTCGGGGCGATTGCCTCGGGACATGGTTCTCAAGGCGGCGCTGGTCCGCATTCCCCTCGTGGCGAGCGTCTCCGCCGCTACGGAGGCGGGCATCGCCACCGCGCAACGGGCGGGAATCACTCTCTGCGGTTTCGTCCGGGGAGGACGCATGAACGTCTATGCCATTCCGGAGCGCTTTGTCGAATGGAACGCCGAAACTCCCCGGAAGGGGCCCTCGGAGGCCGGAGAAGCGGAGGATTTTCCGCACTTTTCGTCCTCGTCGCTCTGCTGAAAACGAAATTCTTCTGTCCCGGTGGATGTTTCCGTCGGAACACGCCCCGGGCGGAAGCTTCAGCCGAGACGGTGCGGTGGAATGTCATCTCCGGCGGGGAGAGGGTTTTCCTTTCCGGAGGAAGAGCTCCGATTTCTCGGTTCGTCTTTTCGGATACGGATTGTCCGCATGCCCGGTGTCGGGAGTAGCTCCCGAACATTGTGCGGCAAGATTCACGAATAAGGAGGCGTTGTGCAATGGATGACGTTCTTTTTCAGATTCTCTCCGAGGCGCTCCATGGAACGGGTGAAGGCGTTCTCTGCACGGTGGTGGAAGAGATCGGTTCCACGCCCCGGAGCATGGGCGCCAAAATGTGGGTGCGTCCCGACGGGAGCATTCTCGGGACCATCGGTGGCGGCATCACGGAGCACCGGGTCGTTACCCGGGCTCTCGCACTCCTGCAGGAGGGGGGCGAGCGAGAACTCTACCGGGAGACCCTGAACGCCACGGAGGCCGCCATGGACGGTGCTGCCTGCGGAGGCAGCGTGGCGGTCTACCTCGAAGTGGTGGGAAGGGAGAACGACGTGCTTGTCTTCGGAGCGGGACACGTGGGAAAAGCCATCGCCCAGTTCGCCTCCCTCGCGGGTTTTCGGGTTACCGTCTGGGACGAACGGGAGGAGTTCGCCAATGCTGACAACATTCCCTGGGGACGGACGCTGGCGTGTCCGCTGAACGAAGTGGAGGCGAGGGGACTTCCCTTCACTTCCCGAACCTACGCGGTGATCGTCACCCGGGGACACTCCCTCGACGCCGAGGTGGTGCGCCTGCTGGACGGCAAGCCTGCGGCCTACGTGGGCATGATCGGCTCCCGGCGGAAGATTGCCTTCGTGCGGAAACGCCTGCTCGAAAGCGGCGTGTCCCGGGAGCATCTCGACCGGATCTACCAGCCCGTGGGGCTCCCCATCAAGGCGGAGACCCCCGAGGAGATCGCCGTGTCCGTTCTGGCGGAGATCATCGCCGTCCGCCGCGGCGCGAACCTCGCGGGGCTCCGTGCCGCTCTGGAACCCCTTCCTCCGGAGGAGTCTTCCGGGCGAGAAGACGGAGCTTCTCCGTCCGGAGAGTGCGCCTCATAGGGGAGCGCCGACCCTTGCGTGCTCTCGACAAGCGGACGGGGAAAATGGCCTGCGATTTTCCAGAGACATGGCGGAGGTGACGCTGCAACAGCTCTTCACGCCGGGCAAGATCGGCGGAGTCTCCTTTCCGAACCGGATCGTCTGTACCTCCATGGTCACCAACTACTGTGACGACGACGGGCGGGCGACGGATCGCTTTGTGGACTACTTCGAGGCGAAGGCCCGGGGCGGTTACGGCCTGATCATGTCCGAGGCCCTCGTGGTCGATCCCGCGGGAAAGGGTTTCGCCAACGAGGCGGGCATCTGGGAGGACGGACAGATCGAGGGGCTTTCCCGGATGACCGCGGCCATTCACAGACACGGGAGCAGGACCTTCGCCCAGCTTCTCCACGCGGGGCGGCAGACCACGTCGCAGACCACCGGAGGCATTCGGCCCTCGGCGCCGTCACCGATTCCCTGTCCCGTGCGCCGGGAGATGCCGCGGGAAGGGACATCGGACGGCTCGTCTCCCGCTTCGGCGATGCCGCGGTCAGGGCGGAACGGGCAGGATTCGACGGCGTGGAGGTCCATGCCGGACACGGCTATCTGGTGGCGGAGTTTCTCTCCAGCTACGCCAACAGGCGAACCGACAGCTACGGAGGCTCCCTGCGCAACCGCCTGCGCTTTCTGGGCGAGATCATCGCGGAAATCCGCGCCAGGACCGGCAGGGGATTTCCCCTGGGAGTCCGCATCTCCGCCGAGGAATACGTTCCCGGAGGGAGAACCATGGAGGACACCCGGGCAATCGCCCTCTTTCTGGAGCGGGAGTGCCGCATCGACTACGTGAACCTCTCCTTCGGCACCTACGGCGACGGCGGGGCCACAGCCCCCATGTATCTCGGCCACGCCTTCCGGGTGCACTACGCGGAAGAACTGAAGAAGACCGTCTCCATTCCGGTCATCACCGTGGGAAGAATCAACGATCCCCTGCTCGCCGAGGCCCTGCTCGTCTCGGGCAAGGCAGATTTCGTCGCCATGACCCGGGCGTCCCTCGCCGATCCGGACCTGCCCCGCAAAGCTCGGGAGGGCGAATGGGAGGACATTCGCCAGTGCATCGGCTGCATGCAGGGATGTCTCGATCTGCTCCAGGCGAACAAGCCCATCCGCTGCCTGGTGAACCCCTCCATCGGCTTCGAGTACGCGGACGACCTTTCGCGGACCTCCGCGCCGAAGAACGTGGCGGTGGTCGGCGGCGGTCCCGCGGGAATCGAGGCGGCCCGGGCGGCGGCCCTGCGGGGGCACCGCGTGACCCTCTTCGAGCACCGTGCCTTTCTCGGCGGCCAGTTCGCCCTGGGGGCCTATCCTCCCGCCAAGGGAGAGTTCGCGAGCTACGCCGCCTGGGCGGCCCAGGCGCTGCAAAAACTGGGAGTCCAGGTCCGCCTGGAGACGAAGGCCGACGTGGACTCCCTACGGGCGCTTTCGCCAGACCTTGTGCTCTGTGCCACCGGAGGCGTGCCGCTCAGACCCTCCATACCGGGCATCGACGGAGACAATGTTGTGCTCGCCCAGGACGTGCTCGCCGGCACCATCTCCGTGGGCGGGAACGTGGTGGTGGCGGGGGGCGGCCTTGTTGGCGCCGAGACCGCCGCGCACCTGGGTTTTCTGGGCAAGCGGGTCACCCTCGTAGAGATGCTCTCCGCCGTCGCCGGAGACGACAGTCCTCCCCGGCGACCTCACCTGATGGGACTCCTCGCGAAATACGGAGTGACCATCCTGACGAACACGAAGATCGTCGGCATCGGGATGGACCGGGTGCTCACCGAGACCTCCGGAGAGGCGAAGAGCCTTCCCGCCGAAACGGTGGTGCTCGCCTTCGGTTCCGCTCCGGACAGCTCCCTCTGCGACGCCCTCCGGACTGCAGGAATCGACGCCGTGGCGGTGGGGGATGCGGTTTCGGTGAGCAATGCTCTGGAGGCCACCCGTTCCGGATACGAAGCGGGACTTCGGATCTGAGGCCGGGTTCGACCGGGTCTGAACCCGGACCCGAACCGGAGGTGCGCGTCGCGGGCTCTCGAAAGGGCGGACCGCATCACCACGTCCTCAAGCCTGGCCGGTTTGGGGAAAAGACCCCGGAAACATCGAAGAGAAACGAAGGAGGAAACGCCGGAGGGGCGAAGGAGAATCTTCCTTCGCCCCTCCGTTTGTCCCGCCCGCGAAAAATCCGGACAGGGCGGTGCCTATGGAGAAGGAAAAACGAGAGAAAAAGAGCAAGGAGAAATTGATCTATGCTGATCTTTTGGGCGTGTCCTCCATGGATTCCGAAATGGATTGACAAGGCGCAGAAGCAAGGTGTATGGTCCGTTGGATAACAACAAAATTGAAAAACGTGTTACTCGTGAAAAAAATAACTTTTCGGATCGACTCCGGACAACTGATTCCGGGAGAATCGATGTCCGCGGAAGAACGGGAAACGGGAGCACGCAGAAGGGCGTGAGGGTGGCAAAGCTGAAGAAGGCAGACGGAAGAACGGAGCGGATGCCGCGGAAGGCAAGGGCGGAAGGGAATGCGGGATCGCTCTCGCGGGCCTGCACGCATGTCCGGGTCGTATCGGAAGAGAAAAAGGAGCGATGACGGTGTACAGGAAAGGATTGTTTTTTCGGATTCTGTTTTTGAGTCTGCTGCTTTTCTGCCTCGCGGGGGTCGCGTCGGCGGAGGAAAAGATCCTCACCTTCTCATGGCACGCCGACGCGGGGGATCTCAATCCTCATCTCTACTCCCCCAACCAGATGTACGCCCAGGCCATGGTCTACGAGCCGCTGGTGCGTTACGGCGACGGTGGAACCGTCGAGCCCTGTCTGGCCGAGAGCTGGGAAATCTCCCCGGACGGAAAGACCTACACGTTCTTCCTGAGAAAGAACGTGCTCTTCTCGGACGGGACGCCCTGGGACGCCGAGGCGGCAAAGAAGAACATCGACGCAGTGCTTGCCAACGGCAAGCGCCACTCCTGGCTCGACATGGTGAACCAGATCGAGAGCGCCGAAGCGGCGGAATCTCACGTCCTCAAGGTTCACCTGAAGAATCCCTACTATCCTCTTCTGCAGGAACTGGCCCTCATCCGCCCCCTGCGTTTTCTCGCTCCCTCGGCCTTTCCCGAGAGCGGCAACACCGCGGAGGGCATGAAGAAGGCCGTCGGAACGGGACCCTGGGTCCTGGCGGAGACGAAGAAGGGGGAGTACGACCTCTTCGTGCGGAACGAACACTACTGGGGTCCCCGGCCCTTCTTCGACAAGATCCTCGTGAAGGTGCTCCCCGATCCGGACAGCCGCGTGGTGGCTCTTGAGACGGGGGAACTGGACCTCATCTTCGGCGGCGGCAGCCAGATCAGCCTGGAGACGTTCCGTCGCCTGGAGGCGCAGAAGCGGTTCGGCACGGGCGTGTCCGGTCCCACCATGGGTACTCTGGCGCTGGCCATCAATTCCGGAAAAGAGCCCACGAAGGATCTCCGGGTTCGCCGGGCGCTGCAGCATGCCATAGACAAAAAGGCCCTGACGGAGGCGGTCTTCCTCGGTGTGCAGCAACAGGCGGACGCCCTGTTCTCTCCCTCCATGCCCTACTGCGACATCCCGCTTCCTCCTTATGCTCATGACCCCGCCAGGGCGGAGGCGCTTCTCGACGAAGCGGGATGGAAAAAGACGGAGGGGAAACCCTATCGCACCAAGGACGGGGTGGAGCTGGCTCTGGAGTTCTGCTTCGTGGGCAACAATGCCCTGGAGAAGGCCATCGGCGAGATCTTCCAGGCGGAACTCCGCAAGGTGGGGGTGAAGGTGACCCTCCTGGGCGAGGAGCCCGACTCGTTCTACAAGCGCCAGAAGGACGGGGAGTTCCATCTCATCGTCAACGAGACCTGGGGCGCTCCCTACGAGCCGCATTCCATGGTGAGTTCCATGCGCACGCCCTCTCATGCGGACTACCAGGCCCAGTCGGGGCTTCCCATGAAAGCCGAACTGGATGCGAAGATCACCAGGGTGCTCGTTTCCACGGACGAGACGGAGCGGCGGGAGCTGTACCGGGAGATTCTCACCACGCTGCACGAACAGGCGGTGTATCTTCCCCTCACCTACATGACGCTGGTTACCGTCTACCGGAAAGACCTGAAGGGCGTGGCGTTCACCCCCATGGACAACGTGATCCCCTTCGAGAAGATGTCCCGCTGAGGCGGGCGCAGGCCTGCGGGGTTTTCGGAATGCTACGGTTCGTACTTCGAAGAATAGCGGTTCTTCTGCCCATTCTGTTTCTCGTTTCGGTGGCGGTCTTCTTGGTTCTCCGCAGTGCAAAGGGGGATCCCGCCATGGCCTATCTGCGCCTGTCCCAGATTCCTCCCACGGAGGAAGCCCTGGTCGAGGCCCGGCACATGCTGGGTCTCGACCGCTCCTTTCCCGTGCAGTATTTCACCTGGCTGGGAAAGGCGCTTCGCCTCGACTTCGGCAGGTCCTACGTGACGGGGAAACCCGTGCTCGACGAAATTCTCTACTATCTCCCCGCCACGCTCCTTCTCACCGGGGTGTCGCTGCTCTTGACCCTCGTGGTGAGCGTCCCCCTGGGCGTGCTGGCGGCGCTCTACAAAGACCGCATACCGGACCAGCTCACCCGGGCGTTCGCCTTCTTCGGCGTCTCCATTCCCAGTTTCTGGCTGGGTTTCCTCCTGGTCTACCTCTTTTCGGTGCGCCTGGGGTGGCTTCCCGCGTTGGGGCGGGGCGGGGCGGCGCACATGATCCTTCCGGCGATCACCCTCTCTCTCCTGTCCATCTCCATCACCATCCCCTTC
>NZ_JARKPW010000073.1:0-9964 GCF_029975095.1 Aminiphilus sp. | reverse complement strand
GTGTGCGGGGGCCTCGCCTCCAGCCCGCAGGGAACTCTCCTCCCTGCGTTCCTTCGTCAACAGGGAAAACACCACGAGGAGCAGAGCTGACACACAGAGGGCGATGAGATTCCGGTGTGCACCGAGGGCTTCCATCTGGGTGAGCACACCTCCCACGACGATGCCGGTTCGAGCCCCCCAGGGAGTGATGTTGCTGTTCCTGGTTCCCATACGGAATTCCTCACCGGCGCGCTTTTTCCAGATAAGTCCCACGAGAAGCAGCGGTACCAGGGCTCCTCCCGCGATGGAATAGGCCTTGGAGAAAAGGCCGATGATGGTGGTGGCGTAAAGGGCGGCCAGAGCCGCGAAAATGCCCACCACGATGGTGGCGATGGTGACGTAGCGCACCAGTTCCTGGTCCGTGGCGTCCTTCTTGAGGGGCAGAATCAGATCGTTCACGATGAGCGTGGCCGCGGAGTTGAGATTCGAGTCCGCGGAGGACATGCCCGCGGCGAGAATGAGCGCAAAGATCATGGCCGCCACAAAAGTGGGAATGTGTGCGCTCTGGAGGAACCAGGACATGGGATCCGCGGCGAGCTTGCCGTCCGCGCCCAGGATCTCCGGGTTCACCGCCACGATGACCATACCCACAAGAGCCGTGAGCATCACCATGAGAATCGCGATGATGCCGCTGTAGAGCAGGCCGTTCCGGGCGGTACGCCCGTCCTTCGCGGCGAAACAGCGCTGCCAGTAGATCTGGGCGGCGAGGATGCCGATGCATCCCGTGACGAACATGGTGACGAGGGACATGGTGTTCACATGCTCCACCGCCCAGAGATTGCCGTGCCCTCCCTCGGCGAGTTTCGTCGCCAGCTGGGTGAGGCTGAAATCCACGGGGGCGAAAGCGTAGTAGTAGAACACCGCTCCGAAGATGAACATGAGAATGCCCTGGAGGAAGTCGGTCCACACCACGGAATAGATGCCGCCAAGGGTGGTGTAGAGAATGAACACCGCAGAGAAGAAGAGAATGATCCAGGTGGGGTTCGCGCCGGTGATGACGCTGAAGATATGGCCGAAGGCCTTGCCCTGTCCGCCCACCCAGGCGATCATGATGAGCGAGGCGACGAGTCCCACCAGCATGCGGGTCACCCGGTCCCGGACGAAGAGATCGTCCATCATTTCCGACACGGTCTTGTAGGTGAAGCGTCCCGCTAGCCCCGCGAAGAAGAGGGCGAAGATGATCTTGGACCCCTGCTCTCCGAGGATGAAGAACATGTGGGGCAACCCCACCCGTGCTCCCGAGGCGGCATGGCCCACGAAATTTCCCACCCCCATGATGGTGGCGAACTGGGTGAAGAAGATGAGGAAAAAGGGCAGACTTCCGCCGCCGATGACATATTCCGCGTAACTCGAGGTGGCCTTGTCCTTCACTTTCCAGGAAATGACGAGGAAGGCGAGACAGAAGCCTATGGTGACGATCCACAACCAGGTGCCCAATGCCATGAGTCGATCCTCCCCTTTCACGTTCTCCGGGGATCATCGGGCCGTCCGAAAAATCCGACACGTCGATGACCGATCCGACCTCGTCGCCGGCGGAAAAATCCACGCAACGCATTCCCGCCGGAGTGGAACGAAGAGATTGCGGCATTTCCGCACGCCCGCGGCACCTCCGTCGTCTCCACACGCCATGACCGCTCCGCAGGAAGAGGGGCCCGCTCCTCCTTCGGCAAAGCATCCCTGAAACCGGACCGACCGCCTCCGGCGGCATCCGCCCGACACGCACACGTTGAGAGAGTCTGCTGTTTCCGAAAAACCCCCTACGCTACCTTGGCGTCGATAAAACGCCCCGGGTGCAGTTCCGTCAGATCCAGTTCTGTCCTGCGTCCGCAGACAAGATCCGCGAGGAACTTCCCCGTCACGGGAGCCAGCGCGATGCCGTCCCCCTCGTGCCCGGCGGCGATGAAATAGCCGGGATGCCGGGGCGACTCGCCGAGGATGCACTTCCCATCCACGCAGGCCGGACGGAGACCGGAGAAGGAGCGCACCACGTGGACCTGGCCGAGGATGGGAAAGAGTTCCACCGCCTTCGCGGCCACCGCGTCGAGGGCTTCTCCGGTGGTTCTCTTGTCGAACCCCACGTTTTCCCTGGTGCTGCCGATGAGATAGTTGCCGTGCCAGGTTCTGGAGAAGGCGAATCCGAGCCCGAGCCTGCGGGAACGCTCGTCCCGCCCGGCCATGTCGGGGCGAAGCTTGGAGACGATGTACTCGGAACTCCAGACGTTCGTTTCGCCGGGAAGCCCCACGGCCTCGGTGACGAGAATCTGTCCGCGCCTGGGCACGATGGGCAGCTCCAGACCGATCTGGGCGGCGAGCTGTGCCGCCCAGGCTCCGGCGGCGTTCACCACGAGATCGGCACGATAACGCTCCGTCTCGGTGGCCACCTCCCATCCGCCTCCGGGAAGAGCACGAGTGGCCGTCACCGCTGCACGCTTGCGGAGACGCATGCCTTTCCGCTCACCCGCGGCGCGGAAGGCCGCCATGACCTTGAAGGGATTCGCCTGGGAATCGTCGGGACAATACGTGGAGGCCACGATGGAGGGACCGGCGCAGGGCTGGCGCCGCAGTGCCTCCCGCCGATCCAGCATCTCCACCGAGAGGCCGCAGGCCCGCTGCCGGGCGACGAAATCCTCCATGATCGCCAGGTGCGCCTCGTTCTCGATGAGGATCATGCCTCCGAGGTTCTGGAATTCCACCTTCATGTCGAGCTCCGCTTCGAGCGTTCTGTAGAGATTGCGGCTCAAAAAGGTCATCTCCAGAAGCACCCCGGGCTTCTTGGACTGAAAGAGAATCATGTCGTCGCAGGATCCGGAGGCGCCGCAGCCGGGCTCGCCCTTCTCCAGAACGAGCACCCGTTTGCCCTCACGGGAGAGATAGTAGCCGCAGGAAAAACCGATGATGCCCCCACCGATGACGATTGCGTCGAATGCCTTGTCTCCGTCCACGTTCGTCGCGCTCCTTCCGGGAAAACCGTGCTGCTCATCTCATGAGTAGCAATGGAATGTTCTGAAAAAGCGCCTTGCGGTCGCGCAAGGCGCCTTTCTTCCCCTTTTCGCCTACTTGGGATGATAGTGATGCCAGTAGGCGTTCACGTCCTCCATGAGCCCGTCGAGATGCTCCACCATACAGATCTCCGCCCGGTCCGGCTTGTGGTCCCGAATGGCCTCCAGGATCCTGAGATGTCCCGTCACATAGGGAGAGGCCACCTTTTTCCGCAGATGCTCGAAAAGGCGGGACTGCTGCCCCGACATGGAGATGATGGCATAGAGAATCTCCAGAGCCTTGTTGCCCGAGGCGGCGGCGATGGCCTTGTGAAAGGCCCGGTCCTCGTCGGCGATGCTGCCTCCCTGGTCCCGGAGCGCCTTCTGCCGTTCGAGGATCTCCTCCATGTGCCGCACTTCCGCGTCGTTCGCCCGCTCCGCGGCGAGACGCACCGTGGAGCGTTCGATGGCCTTCCGGGCCTCCAGCACCATGAGAAAATTCTGCAGCACGTTGGTGTTGATGATGGCATCGAGCTGTTCCTTGTAATAGTTCCGCTCCCGGAGTTCCTGGGAAAGACGGATCGCCTCCTCGCCCCTGGGCGTGATGACCCGTCCCTTGAACTTCTCTTTTTCCAGATATCCCAGGCTCTCCAGCCGATTCAACGTCCGCCCGATGGTGGCGGGACTGACCGAGATGCCCCTTCCCTCCAGAAGCTCCACGAGATTCCACGAACCCATCGGTTCGGAGCTGTCGGAGAGAATCTCCAGAATCCGCAACGTCTTGTCGTCCAGCAGAAGTTCCATGCCGCCGCCTCCCGGAAGCGATGCCGCTGCGGAACCGAGCGGAGCGCTCACGAGACGCACTCCTCCGGGGCAATACCAACGTGCTTTTCCGCCGGAACTCTCGCCATGCTGCTCATCACGTGAGCAGCATAGTCTCTTTTGCTCTCTTTTGTCAACCTTTCCTCCTCCGTTCTCTCAAATACACGGAACAAACGTGTTTTTTCTGTTTTTATCCGCAACATTTTTCTTCTCCGAAAAATCGCCGTCAGGGAGGGTCGGAATGCTTCCGCAACCACGGGAACGTCATCAGTCACCGAAACAGCTTCCGCCGATGAACTCCCGGAGGATCGACGCGTTCGGCACATTGCCCTCGGGGATGAAGGGAACGAAGTGGAGCATGGAGAGAAGCCGCTGGGCCTCTCCGAACACGGGAGAGGCCTCGGGAACGGTCCGGAGCAGCGGCTCCGCATGTCCCTTGAGAACGGAAAGCTCGTAGATGAGGGCCGTATTGAACATGGCATCCGCGTGCTCCTGGTAGGGGAAAATATACTTCTGGGCGCCCCGGATCACCGAGGGCCACTGCTGGAGCGTCACCTCCGGAGATTTTCCCCGGGTCCTCGCATCCCGGACCATGCGCCGGAGAAGGCGGTTGTCCGTGGTGCTCGTGCGGTTGTGCCGGTCCAGGCTCACCCCCGTGAGGGGCGAGACGAAGACGCCGAAGGCCGTTCCGGGGGGAAGGCTTCCGACAACGCGCTGATTCAGCCCGTGAATGCCCTCCATGATGAGCACGTCCCGCTCCTTCAGGCGGAGACTCCGACCGGGATGGCTCTTTCCGGCGCAGAAGTCGAATTTGGGAAGTCGCACCTCCCGTCCGGCGAGCAGCGCGTGCAGATCCTCGCCGAGGCGCTCCAGATCGAGCGCCTCCAGAGCTTCGAAATCGTAGTTCCCCTGGGAATCCCGGGGAGTCCGTTCGCGGTCCACGAAATAGTCGTCCAGTTCGAGGGTCACCGGGTGCAGGCCCGCCACCTGCAACTGGGTTCGCAGCCGCCGCGACGTGGTGGTTTTTCCCGATCCCGAAGGACCGGCCATGGGAATCACCCGGACGGTACCCCGGGCGACGATCTCCTCGGCGATACGATTGAGGCGCTGAGCGTGAAGCGCCTCGGAGATGAGGATGAGCTCCAGCCCCTTCCCCGCAGCGACCTGCTCGTGCAGGTTCTCCATGGTGCTCACGCCGAGGATGTCGAGCCACTCGCCGTATTCCCGGAACACGTCCACCAGACTGCGCGGAGCCTGAAACGGGGGAAGTTCGTCGGGCGAGATCACGGAGGGACAGCGGAGCACCATGCCGGGATCGTGGAACATGACGTCGAAGGTCTTCACATATCCCGTGGAGGGAGCCAGAGGTGCGTAGAAGTAGGCGTACCGGTCCGCGCAGCGATAGAGTACCAGAGGATCGTGCCCCGCCCATTTGAGCAGGCGTGCCTTGTCCTCGTTGCCCTGACGTTGAAAGAGGTCCACTGCGCGATCCAGCGTGTGGATCTCCGGCACGATGGGGATGTCCATCTCCACGAAGTGACGGAGGAAATCCTGCACGCGGTCCACATCGGCCTCCGTCGCGGCCCGGCCCGCGAGCTCGCAGTAGAGGGCGTTGCTGATGGAATGACGGATCACCACGTCCTCGTCCAGAGCTTTCCTGCAGGCCAGGACGAGCAGGAAGCTCAGGGTCCGGCGGTAGACGTCGCTCCCCTCGAAGGAGGACGTGTCCACGAAAGACACCGACGCGGCACCATCGACTTTCCACGCGAGGGAGCGGAGGAAGTTGTTCACCCTCCAGGCCACCACCTTGTGCGGCTCCGGAAAGGGAAGCGTTTTCAGGACACCTATTCCGTCAACGGGCGAATCACTCTCCAGAGAACCGTTTCCCTCCACGGAAACAGGAAAGGACATGAACATCGCCTCCTCGGCGCAGCTTTTGCTCTACCTTACAGGTCCGGCGGCGGAGATGCAACGGAGGATTTTCCATAAAAATTGCGACAAACGGAATGGCGGTTACATCTACAATCCATACCGATACCAATACGCTACGCTACGCTACACTGCACTACACCACACAACCCCAATCCTTACGCACTACCCGCTTTTTTCTACCATGCGGACAAACCACGATCGAATCAAGACGAGCGTCTGTTCCTGCTCATCAAGAACGTGACACAACCGGAGCTGGAGAAGACGAACAGTCTGCTCATCCCTACCGGAATCGAGCACGACGCTGACGGTTTCGCTTTCGCGCCGAAAAAGGCGAGGATGACGGCACTGTGGCTTTTGCTTGTCCCGATCCTTTTGGCATTTTGCCGCAGTGGAAGTGGCACGACATCCCGTCGTTGCACCGTGGCAACGAAAAAGGGAGCGGAAGCATGCTGGCATCTCCGCAGCAGCTCCGCTCCCACACACAGTCCTTCACTCTTCCCGGGGCGTCACGCCATGGTGACGACCGTGCCCTCCAGGCCGTCGAGGGCCTCCACCGCCTTGGAGAGGGAGGTGATGATCGCCTTGCGCCCCGGGAAGGTCCGGGCGAACTTGATGGCCGCCATCACCTTGGGGAGCATGCTTCCCGGCGCGAAATGTCCCTCCTCCATGTAGGAAATCGCCTCCGCCACGGTCATGGAGGAAAGAACCCGCTGCGTGGGTTTCTTGAAGTCGAGGCACACCTTGTCCACCTCGGTGAGGATGAGCAGGATGTCCGCCTCGATCTCCTCGGCGAGCTTCTCCGCAGCCAGATCCTTGTCGATCACTGCGGCCACACCCGTAAGGGAGCCGTCCATGTTCTCGATGACAGGGATGCCGCCGCCTCCGGCGGTGATGACGATGGTGGTCTCCCAGAGACGCTTCACCGCGGAAATTTCGGTGATCTTCTTCGGCTCCGGCGACGCGACCACCCGGCGCCACCCCCGCCCGGCGTCCTCCTTGACGACATATCCTTTCTCCTCGGCGATGCGCTTCGCCTCCGCCTCGGAATAAAAGGGACCGATAGGTTTCGTGGGATTTTTGAAGGCGGGATCGTTCGGGTCCACCACCACCTGGGTGACGAGGGTCACCACGGGAACGTTCCGGTTCCGGTTCCGCAGCGCATCCCGAAGGGCCTGCTGTATGTGGTAACCGATGTATCCCTGGCTCATGGCGCCGCAGACGTCGAAGGGCATGGCGGGAGTCTGGGGATTCGCCGCCGCGGCGATCTCCTGGGCAAGAACGATGCGTCCCACCTGCGGTCCGTTTCCGTGCACGACCGCCATCTCGTAGCCGCGGCAACTGATCTCGGCGAGGTGGGCAGCGGTCTTCCGCACCACATCGAGCTGGGCTTCCGCCGTAGGAGGTGTTCCTGCTTCCTGCAACGCGTTTCCTCCGAGGGCAATGACGACCTTTGTGGCTCCCATGACTGCATCTCTCCCTTTTCTTCGGATCCCGCAAGGGTTTTTAGAGAAGGAAACGCTGAAGGAACGGCGGATTTCCCCCGGGGATTCCAGAGTCGAAACGCCTCATATTGTAAACCAAACAAAGCTCTTTGTTCAATACGGAACCGCACGTGGCGAGAAAAAATTCCTGCGCAAAAAAACCCCGCGCCGGAAAGGGATTTCTTCGATGCTGTCAAGGGACATTCAGATTCCCGCACTAAGGGGACACCCATTTTCCCGTAGGTGTACGCATTCCATCGTGACTGGGCAGCACTACGTCCTGAACCTGTCCGGATTCCCCGGTTTCGTCAACGTTCCTTTGCAACAGGCCACGACAATGCCTCGGACGATGCACTTCGACTGAGGTCTGTCGGGTACGAGATCCACCTCTGTTGCGTTCGAAGCGCCACTCCAAAGCGGAAAAATTCTAAGGGAAGGGGCGCGAACGATACGCCCGCGCCCCTTCCCTCTTTACCACGCTCCGCTTCGGAAACCCCAGGGAAACCAGTGGTGATCAGTACCCCACGGGAACCCCGAGGCGCCGGCTGTCGGCTCCACCGTTCATCCTGCCGTTCTTGAAGAGGATGCCCTGGGCCGTTCCGAACCAGCCGCCGAAATCCTTCACGTCCACCTTGTGTCCGCGCCACTCGAGGAAGCGGATCGTCTCCGGAGAGATGCCCTTTTCCACGGCGAGCGGGGCCGCCTTGCCGCCCGAGACGAGGTTCGCGATGCGGGGCTGCTCGATGGCGAGGTCCATGGGCATGCCGAAATCGACCACGTTCATGATGATCTGGCTCACGGCGGTAATGATTCGGGTCGCACCCGCGGAACCGAGGGCCATGAAGGGTTTCCCCTGCGGGTCGAGGACGATGGTGGGCGACATGGAGGAGAGAGGCCGTTTGCCCGGTTCGGGGGCGTTCACGCTCTCGGGGTTGCTGGAGAAGTCGTCCATCTCGTTGTTGAGCACGAATCCGTACTCCGGAACGAACACGCCGGAGCCGAAGAAGTAGTTCACGGTATTCGTGGAGGCCACGATGTTCCCTTCCTTGTCCACCACGGAGAAGTGGCTCGTGGAGATCCGCTCCTGCGGGTCGCCCGCGAGATAGGCGCTCTTCGTCGCCTGGAAGGCGAAGGGATCGCCCGGAACGACTTCCTGCATGACCACGTCCGCCTTGATCTTGTCGGCAAGGGTCTTTGCGTAGGCCTTGGAGGCGAGTCCTTCCAGGGGAACGTTTGCAAAAGCCGTGTCGGCCATGTACTTGCTGCGGTCCGCATACATGAGCTTCATGGCCTCCGCGAGGAAGTGCAGCGTCCGGGGGCCGTTGTGTCCCCATTCCTTCACGGGGAAGTTCTCCATGATGTTCAGAAGCTGCACGATGTGGGTGCCGCCGCTCGATGCGGGGGGCACGGAGTAGATGGCATAGCCGCGGTAGGTCCCCTCCACGGGTTTACGCACCTGCACCGTGTAGGTCTTGAGATCCTTCATGGTCATGGCGCCGCCCGAGGCGTTCACCGCGTCTACGACCGCCTGGCCGATGGGGCCGTCGTAGAAGGCCTTGAGCCCCTTCTCACCGATGAGGCGGAAGG
Organism: Aminiphilus sp.; assembly: GCF_029975095.1. Classification (NCBI taxonomy): domain Bacteria; kingdom Thermotogati; phylum Synergistota; class Synergistia; order Synergistales; family Aminiphilaceae; genus Aminiphilus; species Aminiphilus sp. The sequence continues at coordinate 1,125 of NZ_JARKPW010000073.1, read as the reverse complement.
TCTTGGCGAGTGCGGGCTGCTTCAGCGTCTCTCCCGTGGGATAGGGAAGGCCGTCCTTCAGGAAGGCCACCTTGGCGGGATCGTTGTAGGCAAGGATCTTGTCCAGCTCGTCCGTGATGATCTGGGTCTGCATGGGGGCAACGCTGAATCCCTCTTCGGCGAGCCGAATGGCGGGCTGGGCGACGTCGGCGAAGCTCATGGTACCGTACTTCTCCAGGGCGGTCATCATGCCCGCGAGCCATCCGGGGACACCCACGGACTTGCCGCCGAGCTGACTCCATTTCTCCGTCTTGGCCTGCTCGGAGGCGAACAGGTCCTTCGTGGCCGACGCGGGCGCGATCTCCCGATAATCGAGAACCACCACTTCTCCGGTCTTGGCGAAGCGGACGGTCATGAAGCCGCCGCCGCCGATGCCCGATGCATTGGCTTCCACGACGTTCAGCGCGAGAGCCGTGGCCACCGCCGCGTCGATGGCGTTGCCGCCTTTCTGGAGGATCTCCACACCCGCCCGGGACGCCAGGCGATGGGCCGAGGACACCATGCCGTTCTCCGCGTAGATTTCGTCGGGCTTCGGCTCCGCCCAGGCGAACCCGGCCAGAAGAGCCGTCAACAGAACGAGCACCACCGCAATTCCGTACCGTTTCATTCGCTCTCTCCTCCTTCTCAGTCCTGTCCGCATCTCCGGGGGAAAAATTTTCTCGGCCTACCCCTGGGACCCCGGAGAGGCGTCTTTCAGAGGCAGGGGCGTCAGAAACGCGCCGTACCCCTGTCCAAGAAGCTCTTCATAGGTCGGAATGCCCTCCACGTCCACCTCCTTCGCCTCGTCGAAAAGGCCGAGCATGTCCAGAAAGGTTTTCACCGTCGCGGTATGACGGGCCACACGCAATTCAATGCTCTGGGAACCGTCGTAGGGAACGAAGAGACGCCCCAGCGCGGCGGCCTTCATGTAACACTTGTCCCTACCGGTGAGGACCAGATCCTCGTCGGTACGCCCCCGGAGACGTCCCTGGCTGGGGTTGGCCGTCTCCAGAAGAATGGGCATGGTCTCCGTGAAATCGCCCCACTCGCGGTGGGTAAGGCCGCGGAGATTCTTCGGAGAGGGTTCGAGCCGCATGGGAATACCCG
>NZ_JARKPW010000040.1:0-10012 GCF_029975095.1 Aminiphilus sp. | reverse complement strand
GGAGTGGCGTATTCCATCGCAGAAGACGCTTGCAATACCTGATCTCTTGACACTTTTTCGAATCCCGTGTATGATGCTCCCCGCCGTGTATCGCGAGTCGTTAGCTCAGCAGGTAGAGCACCGGACTTTTAATCCGGGTGTCGTGGGTTCGACTCCCACACGACTCACCAGGAGAGGTCCCATCGTCTAGTGGCCTAGGACACAGCCCTTTCAAGGCTGCGACACGGGTTCGAATCCCGTTGGGACCGCCATTTGCCGGTGTAGCTCAGCAGGTAGAGCAGCGCACTCGTAATGCGCAGGTCGGCGGTTCGAGTCCGCCCGCCGGCTCCATTTTCAAGCCGTTGATCACGGCGGAAGATCCTGGCGGATGTGTAGCGGTGTATCGTGAGCACATGAAGAAACCCCTCCTTTGCGGAGGGGTTTTCGTGTTTACGGAGTCGGCTCCGTTGCCGAATCCGTTCTTGCGCGAAAAGCCCTTTTCGAAGCCGTTCTGCCTGCGGTCGGATTTGGGGTAAGGGACGTGTTTCCGCAATGGAGTGTGCTCGCTCGCGGCAATGTTTCGCCGATGCATTCCCGGCCTGGGGAATGCAACACGACGTGAGAGAAAGGATTTGACGTCATGACCGAATCGCACCAGAAACGACTCCTTTTCGCCCGCCACGGGGAGACGGAATGGAACAATTCGTTTCGTTATCAGGGGAGAAGCGACATTCCGCTCAACGAGGCAGGGAGGGAGCAGGCACGTCGCCTGGCGCGTCGGGTTGCCGCCTGGAAGCCGGAAGTGATCGTCGCGAGTCCTCTCGACAGAGCGCTGACCACGGCGCGTCTTCTCCAGGAAGCGTGCGGGAGCGATACGACGCTTCTGGTTCGCGATGGGCTTGCGGAAATTCATTTCGGCGAGTGGGAGGGGCTGTCCGTTCTTGAGGTGCGGGATCTCTACGGTTCGCTCTATCGTCGATGGAGGGACGATCCCGTCGGAGTGGTTCCTCCCGGTGGAGAATCCTTCGAGGATGTTTTGCGGCGAGTCGGAGACGTGATGCAGGAGCTTTTGGAGAGCACTTTTTCCCGCATCTGTTTTGTCTGTCACGGAGGAACCATCAGGGCTGCCGTCACCGCTCTCCTCAAACTCCCCTCGTCTTTTGCCTGGCGTATGCGTCTTGACAACTGCGGTCTGGTCGGCATCGATGTGTGGGGAGATCACGTGATGCTCGGCTTCCTGAACGATGCGCTACATGTGCGGACCGGGGACGAGATCCTCCTCCCCATTCCGGAATGACTGATGGCGCTTCGCGCGTTCTCCTGCTACAATCGTCCGGGAGACGACGACGCTGTTTTCCGGCGCCCCGAGAAGGAAGTGGCAGTATGAACGATGAAGCGCATCGGAGAGATGACGCAGGTACCGAGGGAGCGCCTCTCCGCCTCTCCAGGGAAGAGGAATCTCGACTGTGGGTTCTTGCGAAGTCTGGTAATGACGAAGCCCGGGAACGCTTGATTCTCACCTATCGCTCGTTGGTATTCTGGTTGGCGAAGAAATTTCACGTGTCCAGAGCCTCTTTTCCGGATATGATTCAGGAGGGTATGCTGGCGCTTATTGATGCGGTGGACCGTTTCGAACCTGAAAGAGGCTTTCGTTTCGCCACCTTCGCGTACTACCGCATTCGGGGAAAAATGGTGAACTTTCTGCAGCGGGTGGAGGCCAGAGCACCTATTCCGGTGGATGAGGACGAACATGTCCAGGTCGAGGAAACGGATCAGGATCGGCTGGATTGGGCGATTTCCCTTGAGGAGGGGCTGGCGCGACTTCGGGGACGCGAAGCCGAGGTGGTGCAGGCGCTTCTTGTGGAGGGTGAAAAGGCACGGGTCTATGCCAAGGATCAGGGAGTGGACGTGAGCCACATTTACAAAATCCAACGAAAAGCGATGGCGAAATTGCGTGTCCTTCTCGGCATAGACGAACCACAAACGGACTCTCGAAGGGGATAAACTCAGAGCAGGATATACTTCCTGACTCCCCTGGACGGACGAGAGAGTGGTAGTCATGGAACAGAACGTACGTCGGATTTCCAAATGGATTGAGCGGTGTGCTCTCGCGTGCAGGCTCAAGAAATGGCCCGAAGCGCTGCTGGAGATCGAATGTGCCAGGGCGGAACTTGAGACGGTCAGAAGTGGTCTGTGGGAACGCGCCGAGGAAGAATCTCTCGGGAGAGTGCGTGTTTCTTCGCGGGAATGGGTGTTCCCCTTTCGGGTCGCTCTGGTGGGAGGTCTGCTGCTTTTGTGCGCGGCTCTTCCCCTTTCCACGGAAGATCCGGGATTTTCCGCGTATTCCGTGGCGAGGAATTCCGTGACGGTGCTCGAATTCGTAACACCCGACGAAAGAGATCTTCTTCGGGCGATGCGTTCTTCCCTGAGCGAGTGGGCGGAGCGGAGCGGAAGTTCAAGCGGGACCGATGTGCCTCTTCGGGCGAAAAGCACGGTTGCCGCCGTTCCCCGAGAGGTGGAACGAGCTGTTCCAGCCCGGGGGACGACGCCATCCACGCTTCTTGTCGTGCGGGAGCGCGCAGAGGAGAAGGAAAAAAGAGGGACTGTTCCTCTGGAGGATGTTCTGGCCCTGGTGCAGAAAGGGGAACGTGCCCTGCGGGAAACGGCGGTCCCTGTGGTGGAGGAGAGCGGAGAGACCTCGGCCCCTTGAGTGCGGATCCGTAGGGATTTCTCCGGAGGTGTGCCCCGTCGTTCGGGATAAGGGAATTTTTCTGGGGGGGAGTGGGTTTCGGGTGCGGCGAAAAACGCCATACGTCTTTCTCATGACAATGCTGCTGCTCTTGGAGGTTTGCGTGGGGTGGGCGGCGGAGCCTGTCGTCACAGGGCTTTCCGTCGAGGGAAACCAGCAGGTGGTTTCCCAGCATATCCTTGCCACGGTGAGTACCAGAATCGGCGAACCGCTGGATCGGGAGCAGCTCCGGAAGGACGTGGAGGCCATCTACGGCTTGGGATTCTTTGCCGTGGTGGATGTGCAGCTCGTTCCACAGGCGGATGGTGTTCAGGTCGTCTATGTGGTCAGGGAAAACCCCATGGTGAAGGACATTCGCTTCTCGGGGAACACGATCTATTCGTCGGAGCAACTCCTGCGCGTCGTCTTCACTGCTCCGGGGACCATCTTCAACCGGGTCTTCTTCCAGAACGACCTGCAGCGCATTCGGGAGAAATACCAGAAGGACGGTTATGTCCTTGTGCGGGTGGAGGACGTCCAGATCGAGGATGGAATCATCAAGGTCCGCATCCTCGAACCGCGTGTGGGGGACATCATCATCCAGGGCAACAAGAGGACCAAGACCTACGTCATCGAGCGGGAGATCAAGCTGAAAAAGGGTGATCTCTTCAACTCCACGATACTTCGGCATTCCCTCAACAAGCTTCAGGGAATGGGCTACTTCGAGGATGTGAACGTCGGCTTCGAGCCCTCGGAGACGCCCGATGAGGTGACGCTCGTTCTCACCGTGGAAGAGCAGAAGACCGGACGGGTCACTTTCTCCATCGGCCACGGATCCCAGAGCGGATGGAGCGGGGGGCTCGGCTACGAGGACAACAACTGGCAGGGATTGGGCCACCGTGCCTCGGTGGGCTTCGAGACGGGCGATCGGGAGCAGTACTGGCTCAGCTACGAGGAGCCCTATATGGACGAGTCCCACTACGCCTGGCGTGCTGGCGTCTACAAGCGCAAATGGATCGATCAGGATCGGTACAACGATGACGGCTCCTTCAAGGTGCGTTACGACCAGGAGAAGCAGGGGATCTACTTCGGAGCGGGCAAGAAGTTCTCCCATGATTCCAAGCTGAGCTGGTATCTCACGGCGGACTGGCACGAGAACGAGATCCGCGTCATCTCCGGCGATTTCGACGACACGGACTACATCCGGGGGCATCTCCTCGCGGGAAAGAACTTCTCCCTCACGGGAACGCTCCAGCGGAACAACGTCGATCCCTACCTGTCCTATCCCAAGGGGGACATCGAGTCCCTCAACGTGGAGCATGCCATGGAGGCGCTCGGTGGCGAATTCAGCTACACCAAGTACTGGATCGAGGGAAAGTACTACACGCCCGTGAGAGGCTTCGAAAAATACATCGACACGTTCGGCGCCATTACGGAGGACAACCCGGTGATCTTCGCCGCCCGAGTCCGGGCGGGATTTTCCTCCGGAGAAATCACCTGGGCGGAACAGTATTTCCTCGGTGGATCCAACACGCTCCGAGGCTTCAAGGACGACGAATTCGAGGGCTCGGAGATGTTCCTGGCGAACCTGGAGCTGCGGATTCCCATGGAAAAGGCCTTTTCCCTGGCGGTTTTCTACGACACGGGGAACGCCTGGAAAGACGACAAGAGCTTCAGTTTCTCCGATCTCCAGGATGCCTGGGGTGTGGGCGTGCGCGTTCGGACGCCTCTGGGAAACATTCGCCTCGACATTGCCGAGGGAGCGGATGAGACGCGAACGCATTTCGGATTCGGAGAGCTGTTCTAGGTCGCTGCGGAATGACGTCGCCGAAGAAGGACGGCGCCGTTCCGCGGTGAGAGGGAACGCTTTCTCCGCCGCAAAAAGCAGAAGGGCTGCGGCTGCATCTGGGCTCGCAGCCCTTCTGCTGCTCGTGGTGTTCACGGGGCCCGCCTTTTGCGGTGTGGCCGTGGAGGGGCTTCCGGAGTGGCTCGAACGGGTGGCTCTCCGGAGTCTCACGGTGGTGTGGGACGAAGTTGCCCCTCGCCCGGTGGAGGCAGCGGAAAAGGAAAGAGTCCTTTCCCTCGTCGCGTCCCGCCTCTTTCAGGGATATGCCGTCCGGAATGCCCGCGTGCACGGAAACGACGCGCGCATCGTGCTCCAGGCAGCGACGGAGTCGCCTTTCGAATGGAGTGTGGCACTCGCCTACGGAAACCTTCCTTCACCGCCCGCGGAATGGCTTGCGGAGGACACGGCGGCTCTCGTTCCTGCCGTTGCAGGTGCATTGGAGGGTGTTCCCCTCGAAGCGCTTTCCTGGGGGGACGAGGCTTTTCGGGAATTCGTCCGGGATCTTGCCCGGGAGGCATTGCCGGGATGGGACGCCATCCCCTTGGTTCGTTTGCGGGAACGCGGGGCACAGCTTCAGATACAACTCGTTCCGCGTCCTCCGTTGGTGCTCGCGCTCGTTCCGCGGCTCCGTTCGGCAACGTTGCCGCTCATGTTGCGGAAGGATCTTCACGAGAAGCTTCTGATGGATCTTTCCTCTCTCGCCGGATTGCCCGTGCCGTGGGTGGAGCGCCATCGCGACGATGTCGAGAGATGGGCGGGAGAGGTTCTCGCCGAGAGGAATACCGTTCGGAACGCTCGAGCCAGGGTGGATGTGGCCTTTGTTCCCGAAACACTTGCCCCTCTCGATGTTCGTGTGGAGAGTGGGAAATACGCCATTGCCGCCTGGGTGGCGGCGTATGCGGGGACCGACGATCGTTACGGCGAGATCGGCCTCCATCTCGGAAGAAAGGCGCAGCCCTGGTCCGGCTGGGAAGTCGAGCTGTATGGAGAGTGGATCGCCGCATTGAACGATTTCGCGGTGGAAAGTCGTTGGGGGGTCCGCTGGTCGCCCTGGGGTGAGGCCTGGCTCGGCGCGGAAGTGGCGTATCCGGGAGAAACGTTGTGGTGGCGGCTCTGGATTGACGGAGCGAAGCCGGGACGTCCCTACCTGTGGTGGCGGTGGAGCGAAGACTACGGCAACAACGGTGGAGTGGGATGGCGGCTCACGGAGCACCTCTCCCTCGAAGTTCATTACGACGAACGCGACAAAGACGAGGTGAGTCTTCGTGCAGTGGGAAACCTGTAGTCCTCCGGTGCGGTGCGCCGTGTACACGCTTGCGGAATTGGCGGGACGGGTCGATGGCGTCCTTTGGGGAGACGGAATGTCGTCCGTTCGGGGGCTCTGCACTCCCCGGGAGCCTCGGGAGGAGCACTTGGCCGTGGTGTGGCGTCGGGAGTTTCTCGAAGGACTCCCCGAAGACGTGCCCGTTCTCGTTCCCAAGGGGTGGCTTTCCTCTTCAGGCGCGACACGGAACGGTATCGAGGTGAAGGATCCCCGCCGGGCCATGATCGCCCTTGTCCCCTGTTTCTTTCCGGCTCTACATCGCTTGCCCGGAGTACATCCCACAGCCGTGGTGCACGCTGCGGCAAGCGTTGCTTCCACGGCTTTCGTCGGTCCCTGTTGCGTGGTGGCGTCCGGTGCACGTATCGGGGAACATGTCGTGCTCGAGGCGCAGGATTACGTGGGAGAGAACGCGGTGATCGGCGACGGAACGCGAGTCGCCCCTCTTGTTTCGATCTGTGGCGGAGTTCGAGTTGGAAAGAACTGCAGGTTTCATTCCGGAGTCGTTCTGGGTGCGGACGGTTTCGGTTTTATCCAGGACGAGCGGGGGGAGCAGCTCAAAATCCCTCAGGTGGGCTCCGTGGAGATCGGCGACGATGTGGAAATAGGGGCCTGTTCCACCGTGGATCGGGGCACTCTTGGAAACACCGTCGTCGGGTCTGGAACCAAAATGGACGATCACGTCCACGTGGGACATAACGCCCTGGTGGGAAAAAACTGCATTCTGGTGGCCTTTACGGGGATCGCCGGAAGCGCGGTGCTGGGCGACGGTGCGATTCTGGCCGCTCGAAGCGGTGTTGCGGAACACGTTCGGGTGGGGGAGAAGGCCGTTCTTGCGGCCAATGCAGGTGCGACGAAGGACGTCGCCGCAGGAGCACTTGTCTCGGGGTTTCCCGCCCGGGATCACAAAAAGGAGCTGCGCATCCAAAGTGTTCGGGGACATCTTCCTGAACTGATGGAACGCCTCCGTGCCCTGGAGAAGGAAGTCAAAGCCACGTCGGAACGGGTACAGGCCCTGTCCGTCCGGGAAGATGGGACCGGGGCCTCGGCCCCGGATTCGGGAAACATGGAAAAGTCCGAGGGCGATGTCCCGTGAGTTTCGGAGGATCCCTGCGTCATGCCGTGGAATTTTCCGGAACGGGGCTCCATTCCGGAGAGTCCGTCCGTGTTCGGGTTGCGCCGAACGGAGGCAAGGGCATTCGAATCGGTTCCGGAGGGCGTTTTTTTGCGCTGGAACAGGGAATTCCCAACGGCGACGGTCGGGGAAGCCGCGTTTTCTTTCCGGGTGATCCACCCTTCCAGGTGCTCACGGTGGAACATCTTTTTGCGGCGGTGGCCGGTCTCGGCATCGGGGATATCGACATGGACGTGGAGGGAGGCGAAATTCCCGTTCTCGACGGGAGCGCCCTTCCTTTTGCAGAGATGCTTTACGAAGCTCGGGAAATGTCCCCGGCGGATTCCCGCAGCCCGGAAAGAGGCTGTTTACGTCCTTTCGCACCCATCGTCGTGACGGGATCGAAAGGGGATCGCCTCATCACCGCATCTCCCGCGGAAACGGCGCGGGTCACCTATGTGCTCGACTATGCTCATCCTCTCGTGGGAACCAGTATCTTTTCCTTCGCGCTCGGCGACGCTGAAGCCTTTCTCTCGGAAGTGGCCGGGGCGAGAACCTTCGCGCTCCTGTCGGAGGTGGAGGGACTGCGTTCCCGGGGACTCGCCAAAGGAGGCTCTCTGGAGAACACGGTGGTGGTAGGGGACGATGGCCTGCTTAACCCCGAGGGGTTGCGTTTTCCCGACGAATACGTGCGCCACAAGGTCGTCGATCTTCTGGGGGACCTTCTTTTGCTTGGAATGCCTCTCCATGCGCATGTCGTGGCTCTTCGGGCGGGGCACGCCCTGCATCTCGAATTCGTACGCCGTTTGCGCCGTTTGGCCGCAGCGGCTCACTTCAGGGGATAAAGAAAACGGAGGGTTCGCTCCGTTCGTGATATTGGGAGCGTGAAGAAATCAAGTCTCGTGTCGTCGGGAGGTCGAAGGTCGTGGATATCGGAGAGATCATGGAACGTCTTCCCCATCGCTATCCTTTCCTGTTGGTGGACCGTATTTTGGAATGCGACGAAAACCATGTCGTCGGACTGAAGAATTTCACCATGAACGAGCTGTTTTTTCAGGGACATTTTCCCGGCGAGCCCGTCGTGCCGGGGGTTCTTTTGCTGGAAGCCATGGGACAGGTCGCCTCCATGCTCGTGAAGAACCTTCCCGGAGGGGATGATCTCGTGGCCTATCTCACCAGCGTTGACGAGGCCAAATTCCGCAGACCCGTTCGTCCCGGGGACCAGTTGATCACCGAGGCGAAGGTCGTCAAGGTGAGAGGGCGGCTCGGCAAGGTTTCCACCGTTGCAAGAGTGGACGGTGCTCCCGTGGCCGAGGCCGTGTTGGGGTTCGTGCTTTCCAGAAGTCTCCAGCAGAAGGGACAGGATGAAGAATGAGTGTCTCCGTGCACCCGACGGCGATCGTATCGACAGAAGCCGAACTCGGGGAGAACGTGTCTGTGGGTCCCTACTGTATTGTGGACGGTAAGGTCCGCATCGGTGCGGGAACGGTTCTGAACGCTTTTGTCCGGATTCGGAACTTTGTTGAAATAGGCGAAGGGTGTCGCCTGGAGGAGCATGTGACGCTCGGAGGCGAGCCTCAGGATTTCGGTTTCAAGGGTGAAGAGACCTGGGTCCGCATCGGATCCGGTGTGGTGTTCCGCGAGAACGTGACGGTACATCGCGCCACGGGAGAGGGAAACAGCACCATCGTTGGAGACCGGGCCTACCTCATGGAAGGATCCCACGTAGGGCACAACGCCCGGGTCGGAAACGACGTGGTGCTCGCGAACAAGGTAGGGCTTGCGGGATATGTCACCGTGGGAGATCGTGCCGTGCTCGGCGGCATGGCGGGAGTGCACCAGTTCGTCCACATCGGGCGGTTCTGCATGATCGGCGGTCTGTCCAAGATCGTCAAGGACGTTCCTCCCTTCACCATGGCCGACGGCCGTCCGGCGCGCCTTTTCGGGCTCAACAAGGTCGGGCTGCGGCGGAACGGTTTCGATGCCGCCGCGAGGGGGCATCTTCTCTCCCTGTACAAAGAGCTGTATCAATCGGGTCTCCCCTTCCGCAAGGCCTGTGCCCTTCTGGCAGAGAAAGCCGCAGAAGATTCCTTCGTGGAGGAGATTTCCGCCTTCGTCGCCGCCTCCAAGCGGGGGCTCACGTCCTGGGCCTCTTCGGGGCGCCATTCCGGTGCGGGAGAAAGACATCCCGATGATTAGGCTCTTCGCCCTCGACGTGGACGGAACGCTCACCGACGGCGGAGTCTGGATGGACGGGTGCGGCAACGAGTGGAAGCGCTTCGATATTCAGGACGGCATGGGCATCGTGCGGCTTCGGACCTCCGGTGTGGAGGTCGCCTTTCTCAGCGGTCGCCATTCCGCCGCGACGGCCCAGCGTGCCGCCGATCTCGGCGTGAAGCGGTGCGTCAACGGAGTGTTGGAAAAGCTTCCCGTCCTGTGCCGGATCGCGGACGAGCTGGGGCTTGCGCCTGAAGAAGTGGCGTTCGTCGGAGACGATGTGAACGACATCCCCTGCCTGCGCTGGTCCGGTTTGGGTATCGCCGTGGCGAATGCCCGTCCTGAGGTCAAGCGGAACGTCCGTTTCGTTACGAGTGCGGCGGGTGGATTCGGGGCGGTGCGGGAGGCGGCGGAGCATGTCCTTTTCCTGAATGCAAGGGAGAAGGACGCAGTGGATTCCGCGGACGGAATCCACGCCGGTTCCACCCCGGAGGAAACGGAGGAGCGGTGAGCATCCTGCGCTGGGGAAAACGGAGGATTCTGGACCGTTATGTCGTCTCGGAGATGCAGAGCGCCTTCGTTTTCGGCATCCTCATCTTTACCGTTCTCTTTGTCGCCGGGGGCGTTCTCTTCGAAATCGCGGACCTCATCATCGAGCGGGGCGTTTCTCTGTGGGTGGTGGTACGGCTGTTTCTGTACAGGCTTCCCTCGGTGGTGGTGGTGGTCATTCCCCTTGCGTCGCTCCTGGCCACGCTGCTCACCTTCGGGCGGCTCTCCGCATCGAGCGAACTCGTGGCCTTGAAGGCG
>NZ_JARKPW010000023.1:0-15470 GCF_029975095.1 Aminiphilus sp. | reverse complement strand
GCATGGGGCCGTCCGCCGCGGACACGACGAGGATGGCTCCGTCCATCTGGGCGGCACCGGTGATCATGTTCTTGATGTAGTCCGCGTGCCCGGGGCAGTCGATGTGCGCGTAGTGCCGCGTGTCGGACTGGTATTCCACGTGGGCGATGTTGATGGTGATGCCCCGCTCACGCTCCTCCGGCGCCTTGTCGATCTGGTCGAAGGGGGTGAAGTCCGCGTATCCCTTTCTTCCCAGCGTCTTCGTGATCGCCGCCGTCAGCGTCGTCTTCCCGTGGTCGATGTGGCCGATGGTGCCGATGTTCAGATGCGGCTTCGACCGCGCAAATTTCTCCTTTGCCATCACAGAGACCTCCCCGACTGTATTGATGTCGCCCCACACAGGGCACAACGTCCGTCGATGATTGTATCACAAAGCATCCTTCATACCAAAAGAGATCCGAAACGCCTTCCGCTCCGGACCTCCAACGAAAATGGAGCCGACTTCCGGACTCGAACCGGAGACCCCATCCTTACCATGGATGTGCTCTACCTGCTGAGCTAAGTCGGCTCGTCTCGACAAATCACTGGTGGGAGGAGAAGGATTCGAACCTTCGAAGACGTCCGTCGGCAGATTTACAGTCTGCTGCCTTTGACCGCTCGGCCATCCTCCCACATCTGAACAGGTATCCTTTTACCTCTTGGTGGAGCCGGCACCCGGATTCGAACCGGGGACCTGCTGATTACAAGTCAGCTGCTCTACCTACTGAGCTACACCGGCGTGACGAGCATGTATTATAGCTTCCCTGACGGGAATGTCAACAAGAAAAATGCCTCCGTGTCTTTCCGGACGGAGGGCATCCCGCTGCTATATCCCTCGCGACAATTTCTCCAGTTCATGCTCTTCCAGTCCGAGGCGGTAGACCATGCGATCCAGCTCCGTACCCGAGGGGCGGTTTCGATACTCCTCCGCAAGCTCCATGACCATGAGACGAACGGCACGAAGACGGCGATGTGCCTCGCGAAGTCGCTCCAGGTCGCTTTCAGCAAAGGGGCGGGAGGGTTTCTCCCTGGGTTCTTCCTGCTGCCATCTCGGCTTTGTCATACACTCACGCTCCGAAAGGGATTCCTCTACAGAGGGAACGCGACGAGAGCAAGGGACAGGGGCTTCTCTCTATTTCGTTTTTCCCTCGAAAGCATCGAGCCCGACCGCGAAGAGAAGATCCGCATAGCCCGAGTAGGCGTCGTAGACGGCGTCCACGAGAGCCGTCCTGGCACTGTTCAGGGCGAGGCGGGAATCAAGGACGTCGATATTCGTCCCCACCTGGGCGGTATAGCGTTTCAATGCCATGCGGTAATCTTCTTCGGCGCTGAGGAGCTGATCCTGAGCCACCTGGATACGCACTTGCGCGGAGGCGAGATTGAGTTGTGCCGTGGACACCTCAAGGCTGACCTGTCGCTCCATATCGGTCATGTTATGGAGCAACTCACGACTCGAAGCCCGAGCCTGTTCCACTCTGGAGCCGACCTCTCCGGAATCATACAGGCGCCACTGTGCCACGAGCATCACTTTCCAGTCGTCATCCTCGGGAAAGAAGGAATCTCCCGTGCGTGTCACCTCTCCCTGAAGCGACACCTGCGGCCGCGCCTGCCCCGCTGCGGCGTCGGCATAGGCAAGGGCCGCGTTACGGAGATGCGCCATGGCGAGGAGATCCGCCCGGGAAGCAAGAGCCAGCTGCTCGAGATTCTCCGGAAGGGGGGATGCGACGTAATCGCTCTCGGGCTCCTCCAGTTCGTAGGGCGGGCGAAGCTGCGCCCCCGTGGCCCGTTCAAGGGCCTTCCACATGACGTCCACCGTGTTGAGGGCACTTATGCGATCCAGTTGGGCGCTGGACACCGCCACCTGGACACGAAGCACTTCGTTTTTCGCCACCACGCCATTGTTATAAAGCGCCTCCACCTGACGAAGATGCTCCTGCGCCAGAAGAAGCGCCTCTTCCGCAACCTTCAGCTTGGACACGGCGCGCTGCAAATTGAAGAAGTTTTTCCGGACACTGTTCTCGACGGACTGAAAGGTGCGAACCTCCTCGGCCCTGGCGGAATCGACTTCGAATTCCGCAGCTTTCCTGTTCGCCCGGAGAGATCCTCCCGTATAGAGAAGCTGCGTCAACCGCAGACCCGCCGCATAGGTTTTCTCGTATCCCAGGGGAACGATACCGATGGGGACACCCGTTCCGGGATCAAGTGCCTTCGTCGTAGGGATGTCCTTCACCTGAGAGTATGAAAGCACCGCATCCACTTTCGGGCCGAACCCCGCCTCCACTTCCCGCAACTTCGCCTCGACCCGAAGCACTTTCTCCCGGGCAGCGGAGAGAAGTGGGTGCTGCTCCTTCGCAATCGTCATGGCCTTCTCCAGAGTCAGAACCGGCGCATCGGCAGCGAAGGCGACCGTCCTCCCCCAAACGAAGAGATAGGCGCAACACAGCGACACCATGAAAACTCGTTTCACGTTCTCGCACCCTTTACCAGGCACTCTCGTTCGCCTCCTCCAAGATACTGCGGCAACACCCCGGACAGAATAGCGGACCATATGCGTTTAGCCCTGTCCGTGTCCTTCCGGAGAGCCAACTGGAGCACCACGCCGTCAAAAACAGCATCCACGATAAAACCCAATTCCCGAAGTTCGCTTCGTTTGCCGCGAACCTCCTCTGGGAAACAGCGTTCCATGTGATCACAAAGACGTTCTACCACACTGTCCGGAAGCTCCCTCAAATGTGTTTCCAGCTCCTCGTTTCCACGGAGTCCCTCGCCGAGGAGATTGATCCAGAACCGGAGGGTATCCGCGTTGGTCATGTACTCTTCGATGACAGCTTCTCCCTGGCAAATGAGGAAGTTCAGAAGCCCCTTCCGTCCGTGTTCTTTTGTGGGTGTGAAGAAGGCTTCGACTTTTCGCACTTCCCGGTCGGCTACTTCCATATAAAGGGCAAGCTTGCTCGGGAAATGCCAATAAAGCGCGCCCTTGCTCAAGCCTGTCGCTTTTACGAGAGCCTCCATGCTCGCTCCACCAAAACCCTTTCTTGCGAAAAGTTTTCTGGCTTCCACGAGAATCAACTCTTTCGTGTCACTGCCGGTTCCCCCAACGGACCTTCCGCGTACGTCTCCATCCATTCCCGCACACCTCCGTATCTCGGAGGATTCTCCGTGGTTCAGCCTACCAAAGACCGTTCGGTCTGTCAAAGCGGAACGAGATGGCGCAGGAGAACGCGTTCAGCGGCTCCCCGCCTAAGGAGAAGAAAACGGCGCGACGAAGCGTCGCGCCGTTGAGCGAAGTACACGGATATCCACCCGCACACGGTGTTTCCATGAAAGAAAAGACGATTACCGCTTGGAGTACTGATGCAGTCCCCGGGCACCCTTCTGACCGTACTTCTTGCGTTCCACCATGCGAGGATCACGAGTGAGCAATCCTGCCCGCTTGAGCGCCGGACGCAGATCCGGGTTGAGCTTGAGGAGTGCTCTGGCGATCCCTAGACGCACAGCGCCGGACTGTCCCGTCAAACCGCCCCCGTGAGCGCGAACGAAAACATCGATTTTCCCTTCGACATTCGCGATCTTCAATGCCTCCAAGGCATGAATCCGCCATTGGCTCCTCGGGAAATAGTCGTCCATCGTCCGTTCGTTCACAAGAATCTTGCCCTCTCCAGCACGGATCCGAACCCTTGCCACAGCGGTCTTTCTTCTTCCGGTACCCCAGTGGTACGTCATCGGAACATTCATCCCCTTCTCCCCCCTTTACGCGTCCATTGTCTCGGGCTTCTGCGCCGCGTGGGGATGAGCCGTCCCACGGTAAACCTTGAGTTTCCGAAACATGCTGCGGCCGAGCACGCTCTTGGGAAGCATGCCTTTGACGACCCGTTCGAAGAGGCGTTCCGGCTGCTTCTTGAGCATTTCTCCCATGGGAACGGATTTGAGACCGCCGCTGTAGCCGGTGTACCGATGCACCATGCTCCGCTGCGCCTTCCTCCCCGTAAGCAGAACTTTGTCTGCGTTGATCACGACGACGAAGTCACCACAATCCACATGGGATGTATAGGTCGGCTTGTGCTTGCCCATGAGAACTCTCGCCACCTTGACAGCAAGACGGCCAAGAGGTAGTTCCGCTGCGTCCACCACATACCACTTGCGCTGGACCTCCTCGCGCTTGGCCATGAAGGAACGGCTGCCGATCATCGAACCTCACTCCTTCTCAAAATCAGAACATCGCTTACGCGAACATATGTACCGTCACAAAAGCAACGGTTATTCTAGAAGAGTTCCTTCGACACTGTCAAGAAGGAGATTCGGAGTACCGTGGGGGGGGACTCCTGTCACACAACCCGCATGTCGGGAACGGCTTCTTCCGCAGGAACACTCGAAGACTCGTGGAACTCTATGATAAAAACACGGGTTCCCACCAAGGGGGAATCCGGGTCTTCTCTTCTCCGCCATTTTGCCAGCTCCGCTCAATGAACCACTAAAGAACCCTGTGAAGTCGTGGGTTCTCCTGGCGTCCGGGCACCCGGCCCCGTTTGGCGATGGGACGACCGTCCACTTCTTTCAGATCCATGGTCATGTCCCGGGGAGTGGCATGGGTGATGTAGCTTCCAACCCCGAAAACATCGGCGCCGCAAGCCGAGAGAAGACGAATTCTCTCGGGCGTGAGTCCTCCGGAAACGATGATCTTCACATGGGGGAAACCCGCTCCGTCGAGACGTCGCCTGATCTCATCCACGAGACCCGGGGTGACACCACCCCGCTCGCCTGGCGTGTCGAGACGGATCCCGGAGAGGCGATCACCAAGGGCAGTGGCGATGCGAAGCGTCTCCTCCGCCTCGTCCTTGAACGTGTCCACCAGCACGATCCGGGGCTCACCCCCGGGAAGACTTTTGTCGTAGACCTCGGCGATGCGCAGCGTATCCCCCGCCACAAGAATGGCCGCATGGGGAATGGTTCCCTTCGGAACGACGCCGGCAAGCTTTGCCCCGAGAATGCAACTGGCACCGTTACATCCTCCGGCCACGACAGCGGCACGCTCCATGACGGAGGAAACCGCCGGATGCACGTGCCTGGCGCCGAAACAGAGAACGCTCTTGCCTTCGGCGGCCTCAACGCAGCGCCGGGCAGCCGTCGCCCATCCGGTGGAACTGCACAGCATGCCGAGAATGACCGTCTCGTACATGCCGAAGGCACCGTACGAACCGGAAATCCGACAGACCGTCTCTTTCGGGCAAAAAGTCGCCCCTTCTTCAAGTGCCTCGACAACGACACCCTTGTCCCGAAGAAGGCGAACGACCTCGCCGATCCCCGCGAAAACTCCCTCTTCCCGGGCAAAAATCTCCGCCGTGACAGGGGTTTCAAGGAGGCCGCAGGCGCCAAGCACATCCCTGGTCTTTACGAAATAGACATCCGTCGTGTGCCCCGCGAAGATTTCCTCGTGGGTGGCACTGTACAGTCTTTCCGGCGCAACCTGGAGGCGCACTACATCTTCCAGGGAATCAAGACGGTCCGAGAACACGGAGGAACTCCTTTACTCTCGCCTTCAACCGGCGAGAAAGACGAGAACCAGAGAGGTCGCCATGAAAATGGCGCAAAGAACGACACTCAGCTTTGTGAGCGTCGTAAAACGCTGCCACTGCCCGCCGGAAGCATCGGCCTGAGTTCCCCCTCCGAAAATGCCCGAAAAACCTCCCGTTTTCCGCTGCTGCAGCAACACGGCTCCCATGAGAGCCACACAGACCACGATATGAAAAATGCTCAGGAGAACCTTCACTTTCCCCTACCCCCTAGAAAAAATCACGATTGGACGCAAGAAGTCATTCTAGCACAGTCCGAGTAAAAAGCATATCCTTCATGCGGAATACCGCCCGGGCTCTGTGGGAAATTCGAGCTTTCACGTCGTCTCCCAAGATGCCGAAACTCTTTTCGTACCCGTCGGGGATGAAGACCGGATCATAGCCGAATCCGTCTTTTCCTTCAGGAGCGTGGGCGATATGCCCCGTGCACACGCCGCGGGAGAGGAAAAAGCGCCCTTCCTTCGGAAAGTAGCAGGTCAGCGCCGCGACGAACCGGGCCCGTCGCACCTCCTGTCCGTCGAGGCGCCGCAGAAGCCACGCGATACGTTCCTCGTCGGAAGGGGCGATCCGCGCCGAGAGAAGCCCAGGTTCCCAGGCAAGAGCCTCCACCTCCAAGCCGCTGTCATCCCCCAGGGCGGGCAAGCAAAGCTCTTCCGCCCACGCCCGGGCTTTCAGCAGAGCGTTGGCACTGTAACTGTCCCCTGTCTCCTCCACGGCAAGAGCGGAGAAGTCTCCGCCGAACAGGAGTTCCACGGGAAAATCCTGAAAAAGGAACCGCATCTCCTCGAATTTCTGTCTGTTCCGGCTCGCAAAAACAATGCGCCTGGTCATGAACGAAAAGGCACCCGTTCTTCCGTCGTCAAGGCGAGAGCGTTCTGCTGCAGTGCAATGAGCGACAGGATGCTCCGCTCCGTCGCGACAAGGAGTTCCTGAAGGTCGTTCTTCGAGAAAGGACCTGTCTCACCGGTTCCCTGGATCTCCACAAATTCTCCGGCCTCCGTCATCACTACATTGCAGTCCAGATCGGCGCGACTGTCTTCAGCGTAACACAGATCCATCAACAGGGCACCGTCCACCTTTCCGGCACTCACGGCTGCGATAAAATGGCGCAGCGGAAGAGCGGCAAGCATCCCTCGATCCCGAAGAGTTCGAAGTGCATCCACAAGTGCGACGAATCCCCCCGTTATCGCCGCCGTTCGTGTTCCGCCATCGGCCTGCAGGACATCGCAATCCACGACGACAGTCCTTTCGCCCATTGCGGAAAGATTCACTCCGGCGCGCAGAGAGCGTCCGATGAGACGCTGAATCTCGCTGCTCCGCCCTCCAACGCCGCCACGGACGGCATCACGAACAGTACGCGTCGCAGTCGCCCTGGGAAGCATGGCGTATTCGGCGGTAACCCAGCCGCTTCCGCTTCCTCGGAGAAAGGGGGGAACCTTTTCCTCCACCGAAGCCGTACAGAGAACACGCGTCTCGCCGAAGGAAATCAGCGCGGAACCCTCGGCATAGCGGTTGACGTTCCTCTCGATCGTCACGACCCGCAGGTCGAAAGGGCCTCTCCCGTCATCCCGGAACATGGAGACTCCCGGCTTGTTCGTGTCGCACACGCCCGCACCCCTCCCTCTCCGTCACGACGACGGAGCGAGAGTCCACGGAACGGTGAGATCCACGGGCTGTCGATCCGTCGCTTCCTTGCCGTTCACAAGAATACGCACCTGGGACAGGGGCGGAAAACCCTCCGTAACGGTTCGGACAAGACCGGTCATGACGAGAGCCCCCTGTTGGGAGGGCAACGCCTTCACGGCTGTGAGAAATGCATCGCTCACGTCGAGATACAACATGTCTCCGGCGCGGAAAACATGCAGAACACGCAGCGTGTCCCCCGCTCCGTTCTGCCCGCGAAGCGGTTCGAGCGCCACGTCGAGAACCTGTCGCAGGTCTTCCTCCAGAACACCGGGAACCAGGGGCACTTCCTTCTGTGCAAGCCCTTCCGCCCCCATCACGTACGCTTTATAGACCGTTCTGCGCACGGCCACGTCTTTGCTCGTCACATCCTGCTCCATGAGTGCCTTCACTTCCGCGGGAGTCTGCACGACGTCACGTTGTGCCAGGAGGCCTTTCTTGTCGATCCATTTCAGCCCCCCGCTGGCCACGAGATATCCCACACCGAAGCAGATGACCGCAAGAGATGTCCATGCGAGAAAACGAAGCGGCCAAGGGGCTTTCCGCGGCGCCTCCTCGCGATGGTCTGTTCCTCCCGAAGCCCGGCGGGGCGGGGGTGGGAGCAGGATTCCCTCTTCGTCCTCCTCTTGCCATTTCTCTTCCCTGTCGTTCATGACGCTCCCTCCGATTCCATCAAGGCCCTTCGTCGCCTTTTCCAAAAGGTCTCCCGTCGATTCCGCCGCATCACTCTCGCAGTAAGCATCACTTGGGAGGGATGTAGGCGACGATTCCCGACACGAGCGAATCCGCGATTTTCTCCTGATAGGCGTCCGTGGCGAGACGTTTCGCTTCGCTGCGCTCGGTGAGAAATCCCATCTCCACCAAAACCGAGGGCATTCCCGCACCCCGAAGAACGAAAAACGGAGCCTGTGCCACGCGGCGCATGGGAAGCCCCCATTTTTCTCCGTGGCGGAAAAGCACCTCGGCGAAGGACATACTCTCGGAGATTTTCGCGTTCTGCTGCATGTCTCCGAGGATATGAAGCAACATCTGCGTCTTTTTGTCCACCGCTTCCTTGCTCTGCATGCCCTCGCCACCCAGCTCGCGGTTCTCGAAAAGCGCCAGCTTCATTGCGTCTTCGTCTGTGGGAAGAGCCATGATGTAGATTTCCATTCCCGTGGCATGGCGCCCGGGAGGAAGAGCGTTCACGTGAAGGCTCACAAAGAGATCCGCATCGGCGTTGTTTGCGATGTCCGTCCGCTCCTGGAGTTTGAGATACACGTCCGTTTCCCGGGTGAAACGCACGTCGTATCCTTTATCCCGCAGTTTTCGACCCAATTTGAGAGCCACTTTGAGATTGATGTCCTTCTCCCGCAGCGCATTGGCCACCGCACCGGGGTCCTTCCCTCCGTGACCGGCGTCAATGACGACAAGAGGTCTGGATCTGGTCGTACGCCGGGGTGGCTCCGGCGATGCGGGATCGGCAAGGGGAAGAGGCGATCGTACCTGGGACTCCGTCTCCGATGGCACCGGCGGAACCGGCGTGGCAAGCGCAGGCGGTCGTGTCGCACCGGCACCCCCCATGCCGAAATCCAGGACAAAGCGAGGCGGGTTCGAGAGGGAAAAGGACTTCACCTCGGCAAACGTCCCCGCTCCGGAAGGTCGTGAAAAAACACAGAGAAGATCCTTGCCGCTCCGGGAGAGCGCAAGGGAAAGCTCCTCTCCGTAGGGGGACGTCCCGCCCTGGATCTTCCCGGCGACGATTCCTGGAAAACGGACTTCCACCGTATCCCCCTTGCGGGAAACCAGGGGAGCGATGTCCGAAGCGAGATCGAAGACAACCCGAACGCTGTCTCCCTCCCGCCACCAGCGGATGCGCTCCACGTCGCCGCCTGGAGGGGAAGAGACCCCCGCCGCTGGCGAGTCCGAAGGCGAAGGCGCCTTCATACCCAATTCCTTCCTCCATTCCTCCAAAACCCGGGAAGGCGCTCCTTCCGACGAAGCCTCAGGCTGTACAACCGGAGACGGGGCGAGGGACTTTTCCTCTTCCACCGTTCCCGTTCCGGCCCAACGAAGCCCCGTCGCTCCTCCGGAAAGACCGAGGAATCTGTTCAAAAGGACCAGCGTTCCCTGGGCCTCTCCCCACCACGTTCCGTCCCGAACAAGTGGAGGATGACGTAACGGCTGTATCTGCCCGTTCAATCTCGCCACGGCCGCATCGGAGACAAATTCCAGAATCTTCCCGTCTTTGGAGAGGAAGAGACTGTCCCCTTTTATCGACACAGAGCACTCTATCAATTTTGCCACGCTCTCCAGTGAGACGAAATCACCGTACTTCTCAGCACACACAGGCACAACACCCAGAAGGACGTTCCCCTTCCAGAGCTTTCGTCCCTCCTGCGCCGAGGCGATATCCGACGACATGCCTCCGGAAATCACGCCGAGACAGCAACACAGCACCCAGAAAAAAATGCCTTTACGAACCTGCGACCGAAACATCCCGCACCACCAGAGAACACGCTCCCGTACTCCCGAAAAACTTGAGATCCTCCCCTACGGCAACGATTCGCTCAAGGAATTCCAAGAGATTGCCCGCCATGGTCACACCCGCGAAAGGTTCGGCGAGAGAACCTTCCCGAATCACCACACCTTTTGCCCCCAGGGAGAATTCGCCGCTCACCGTATCCACCGTATGCAGCCCGAGCAGTTCCGTCACGTAGAGACCCTGCCGCGCATCCCGAAGGAGCGACTCCAGGGACGCCGCACCGGGGAGGAGAAAGAGATTTGTCGCTCCCACATCGGGCACGGAGGAGATGCCCCTTGTTCCGTTGCCGGTACTCCGGGCGCCGTCTATTCGGGCGCTTCGCAGGTCGTAGAGAAAGGCGGCGACACGTCCCCGGTCCAAAAGAAGCGTGCGCCCCGTGGGCATCCCCTCCCCGTCGAAGGGGGCCGTCCCCAGCTGCCGCGGAAGACGTCCGTCGTCCACGATGGAAAGGCAGGGAGGCGCCATCACCGATCCCATCTTCCCCTTGAGGAGGGATCTTCCCTTCTGTACATTCGAGGCGAGGAAAAGCTCCCCCAATTCGTCCAGGAGAGCGGCCGTCACCTCCCGGGAAAGCACCAGCGTGTATTTCCCCGTCGGCACCGGACGTCCGCCGAGGGTCCTCGCGGTATGTTCCACCGCGAGAGCCGCCACCGTTTCACTCCGGAGATCCTCTAGAAAACGGAGTTCTTCTCCGGAACCGCCCATCTCCATATCCTCTCCGTCCTGCATGACCAGAGTCACACCGCATCCCACGCCGGTGCCCCGATGCCACAAATGGGAGCCGTTGGTGTTCGCGTAGAAGGATTCTCCCCAGCCGTCGTGCCAGAAAGCACTGCGAACCGAAACGATCCTGGGGTCTTTTTCCGCCACCATGGCATGAAGTCGATGTGCCTCCCGAAGCCGATCCTCTCTTTTCAGCGCGTAGACCGCTGCATCCTCCACGTCCAGATTCGGCGCGTCGCATTGGTCGGGAAGATCACTCAGACCCACATGAGGATCCGCAACGGAGGTACGGGCATTGTGGACACTCCATTCCGCAAGGGATTCCATCATCCTCCGGTCAAGACCGTTCACGAAGGCGACGCCCTGGCGTCCGTCGGAGAGGAGCGACCGCAATCCTATGCCGCAGGACAGCCCCGAAGAGTCTTCCTCGATTTCCCCGTCACGGAGAGAAAGGCTGCTTCCCACACCGGCGACATAGAACACATCCGCTCCCCCCACATCGGGATAACGCTTGGCCTCGCCAAGAAGCCATCCGGCTATCGACTCCACGTCCTGACGACGAGCGATCTCTCTCACGAAGGACGAGCCTCCTCGAGAATAACTGCCGCTGCCTTTCGCACATCCGCCTCGTCGACGTCGAAATGTGTGACGAGCCGGAAACGTCGGGGCGAGGTGGGATTGAAAACGACTCCCCGCTTCCCGCACCGCTCGGCGATTTCCTTAGCCCCGGGAAGGGAAGGCGAAAGCGACACGTACACCATGTTCGTGGGCTTGGCACAGGATTCCACGTCCATTCCCCCCTCGCGGAGCAATGTCGCGAGGAGAGCGGCGTTCCCATGATCCTCGGCAAGCCGAGAAACCATGCGCTCCAAGGCCACGATCCCGGCGGAGGCGATCACACCCGCTTGGCGGAGACCGCCGCCCAGGAGTTTTCTCCAGTGCCTTGCCTGGCGAATAAATTCCTTCGAACCGCAAACCACGGAACCGACGGGAGCACCCAACCCCTTGGAAAGGCAGAGTTGCACCGAATCCACGGCGGCGGTGAATTCCTTGACGTCCACCTTCCAGGCCACTGCGGCGTTGAAGACCCGGGCGCCATCGAGGTGGACAGCCAGACCGGCATCGATGGCGCAGCGTACGAGTTCGCCATAGGCAACCGGATCCACCGCATTTCCTCCCTCGCGGTTGTGGGTGTTCTCCAGACAGAGGAGTCGGGCCGGTGCGAAATGGACATTTTCGTCCCGACATAGCGCCCGAACGCATTCCGTCGAGGGAAGGCCTCCCGTATCGTCCACGACAAGGGGCATGACACCTCCCAGAACGGCAAGGCCCCCTCCCTCGTAATTGTAAATATGGCATTCCTTGCCCACGATGGCGCCGTCACCCCGGGCACAGTGGGAAAGGAGAGCCACCAGATTTCCCTGGGTACCGGACGTGACGAAAAGCGCCGCTTCATGCCCCGTGAGACCGGCGGCGAGCTCCTCAAGGCGTCGAACGGTGGGATCCTCTCCGTAGACATCGTCTCCGACTTCGGCGGCACTCATGGCCTTGCGCATTTCCTCGGTAGGGCGGGTAATCGTGTCACTCCGCAAATCTATCATCATACGTCGCTTCCTCCTCTCGAAGAGCCCGGAAACGGGGGCTCTTCTCGCCTTTCGTCCCAACCCGCTCCGATGCCCCCGCACGTCCCCGTGTTTGCGAAAAACACGACAAGGCGAAGCACAGCACAGGAACGGGCGATTTTCTTACATCACGATGCCGAGTCTCGCCCAGGGAAGCAGCGCATCCTCGACCGTCACGCCCAGGGAAACTCCGGGACGGTTCGCGCCGTGAAAATCGGACCCGGCAGTGACGAACAATCCGTATTTCGCGGCCAGGCGCATAAAATCATACATCTCCCGGGCTGTATGGTGCGGAGAAACGCATTCAAGACCCCAAAGCCCCAGGTCCGTCAGATCCCTCAACAGGCGTTCGAACTGCTCCTCCGGCAATTCGGTCTGCCCGGGATGAGCCAGCACCGCCACACCGTTACATT
The DNA here is from genome assembly GCF_029975095.1 of Aminiphilus sp. Taxonomy (NCBI): domain Bacteria; kingdom Thermotogati; phylum Synergistota; class Synergistia; order Synergistales; family Aminiphilaceae; genus Aminiphilus; species Aminiphilus sp. Next base: position 2,917 of record NZ_JARKPW010000023.1, on the reverse strand, counting down.
GTCGAATCATGGCAATACTGGCCTCGGGCGAAAACTTCTCCCGAGGAACATAAGCCAGCGCCCCTCTTCCCAAAAAACGGCCGAAGCTGGAGCGCATGTCCTGCGCATACCCTTTCCGTATCAAGACTCGGGCGATGTGGGGACGCGCCACGACTTCCCCACCCGCCTCGCGCTCAGCCTCTTCCAGGGAGACGTCCATGCCCAATTTCTGCAGTACCTCGCAGATACGACGATTCCTCACGTCCCTCTGCACACGCAGATCTTGCAGTGCCTCCTCCAGGAAAGAACAGGAGGGATCGAACCGGTATCCGAGGATATGCAGCGTAAACGGCGCCTCCGCGGAAAGTTCCACCCCGGTGATACCCCGGACATTGTACTTTTTGCAGGCCCGGAGAAACGATGAAAGTCCTTGGGTCGTGTCGTGGTCCGTCAAGGAAAGCACCGCCACGCCGTGCTGCTTCGCCCTGCGAACGAGTTCTTCCGGCGTCAGCGTCCCGTCCGACGCCGTACTGTGCGTGTGCAGATCAATCTTCACCATCCCGCAGGGACACCTCCACCTTTCACCCCGTACGGTTCAAGAGATTCCCGGACAAGAGACATGGAAAAACCCCTTCCCGGCATGCAGCAGCCCTTCGGAAGGGGAGCAAACTTCTCGTCGGCGTCAACACCTGCATCTCGCCGTTTGCCCGGGAACGGAAAAACTACTTGGCCTTTCCATCCTCCTCGGAAATCTCCGAAACCTCGAAAAGTGCTCCGAGGTCGAGAAGCACGATAAGTCTGCCATCTCCGGCCTTTGCGACACCGAGAAGATATTTTTTATCCACGCTCGATTCCACCGAATCGGCGGATTCCACCTGCGCATCCGTGATATTGCTCACTTCACGAACGGCATCCACAAGGAATCCGAAAAGAATATCCTCAAGCTCCACCACGACAATACGGGATTCACTGTTGATGCCTTGGGGTTCTCCTCCCATTTTCTGGGAGATATCCATCACGGGAATAACCGTCCCCCGGAGGTTGATGACACCGCGGACGAAATGAGGTGCTTTCGGAACTCGTGTGATGGTTGGGGGCACTCGGACGATTTCCCGCACCTTGTTCACGTCAAGGCCGTAGTTTTCCTTGAACAGTTCAAAAACGAGGATGATCCGCTCGCGGCCGGAGGATTCCCCCTGTTCCTTGCCTCTTTTCTTCACATCCATGTCCACCACTGCAGCCATGCCGTTCCCCTCCCTTATGGGCCGACTTTCTTCTTGCAGAAAGATCCGACGCCCGCTGCCCTTCAAATCCTATTGTACTATAGGTCGCGTGAAACGTCCTCGAAAAAACACTCCTCGGTCGAAATGACTGTCAGGCTTCCCCGTCCTCCTAGGCCATCCTCCTGATTTTCCCCCTACCCCTCTCATTATCATTCTATTTTAATAGACAAAACGTGCTTTTTCCTGTATTTTTGAATTCCACTAATAAGGAAGGTGAGATCAAATGGAGGAACAGAGAGGCAGCGGAACCGAGCAGTTTCTCGATTCCTGCAGCAAAGTTACAGCACGCCTCGTCGAGTCGGTCTTTCAGACAGCTCAACTCGCCGGGGGCAGCACTCCTGAAATTCGGGAACTTTTTCAGCAGTGGCTCGATTTTCTCTCCTCCGATATCCTGCACAACCTGGAAAAAAATTCGGAGATCGACGTGAACAAAGAGGCACAGCGTATCGGCATTACGTCCTCCTCGCTCTTGACCCTGCTCGTTTCTCTGCACCGGCAGGGAAAAATTCGCATTTCTTCGGTCAAAGCCCTTCGGGACGATGCCGCAAACAGAGAACTCTGCCATTGTCTCATCGAAAAGGCCAAGGAGGAATAGCACACCATGACGGATATCGAGCTGCTTGAACAAAAGGCCCGACAGAACGCAGCAAAAGCCGAGGCGGGGATGTTCCCGTCCCCGGAAGCCTCTTCCGTTCCCGGATCCATTGCCTACCCGCTTCTTACTCCCGGAGCAACGCCGGAGGACATCTCCCGACACTGCGACGAGGCGATCCAGAACGGCTTCGCCTCCATCACGGTACCGTTGAACTCCATTTCTCTCGCTGTGGAACTTTTGAGCAATTCCCCGATAACCGTGGGAACCATGGTGGGGTTCCCCTTCGGGTCAGTTCCGCTGCACATCAAGGAACGGGAAATCTTCTCCGCCATCGCTTCCGGAGTGCAGGAAATCAATGTCGTTGTCGACATCGCACCGCTGCGCCAGGGGAAAAAACAACTCTTGTTCGAGGAAATGAAGACTCTTCGTGAGATCACAGAAAAGCAACAGCTCACCTTCGTTCTCGAGGTTCCTTTCCTGAACGCCCTCGAAACGATCACCGCGGTTCGTCTTGCGTCCATGGTACACGCTGATTTCGTCAGCACATCCTCGGGTTTTTTCGGCACCGCTTCCATCACCCACGCATCCATCCTCGCCTCGGCATCACCGGAAGGCCTTCGCGTGAAGACCGTCGGAGAAATCCGAACGCTGAGACACGCACAGGCACTCCTCTCCTTGGGAATAGCTCGTATCGAAACACCCAAAGCACCGGACCTGTTCCACACCATTGCGGCTCGCTGAACGCTCCGGTATTTTCATACGGGAACGAAGCGTCTGGAGGTGGAGCATTTCCTGAAGGAGCTGGAGACGTCCCTGGCGTCTCTTGACTCCTGAGTGGGCCGTCAGGGCGGAACTCCGCCGGGAAAAGGGACGAAAAAAGAGGTCCCGGAGATTTCTCTCCGGGACCTCTTTCGATATTAGGTTTCTGGCAGTGACCTACTCTCCCACGGGTACCCCCCGCAGTACCATCGGCGCTGGAAGGCTTAACTTCCGGGTTCGGCATGGAGCCGGGTGTGTCCCCTCCGCCATGACCACCAGAAACCAATCCTTGCACCCGAAA
>NZ_JARKPW010000015.1:0-15051 GCF_029975095.1 Aminiphilus sp. | reverse complement strand
GCCGTGGGTTCGAGCAGCACGGCGCTCTTGGAATCCACGTTGTCGGGCAGGACATGGAGCTGGAATTCGGGCCACACGGTGTACTTGGCGAAGCCGCCGCCCGTGACGTAGTGGGCGCGTCCGTCCATGGGGCGCAAAGTGTTGCAGATGTTGAAGCGTCCTTCGAGACAGGCGGGACAGTGGCCGCAGTAGAAGGTGACGATCTCGCAGACCACGCGGTCTCCGGGTTGCACGCGGGTGACCTCGGGACCGGTCGCGACGACCCTGGCCACGATCTCGTGCCCTTGCACGACCTTGCGGGGCGGGTGCAGGACGGCGGCCTTCTCCTCCTCGCCGGCAGTCCATTTGTGGATGTCGCTGCCGCAGATTCCGCAGTATTCGACTTCGAGCAACACGTCGTGGGGAGCGTAGGGGTTCTCCCCCAGTTTCGGCACGGGGACTTCCTCAAGTCGCACATCCCCGTTCGGATAGGTCACAAGTCCGAGCATCGTTTTCTCCATGGTACGGTTCTCTCTCCCTTCGTGGATCATGCGGGCGGTGTGCCCGATGGAGCCGTCTTCTTCCGTGAGGCCCTCCATCGTTCGTACACGGGTGTGGACTGCACGAGCGAGAGAAGGGCGAGAAACAGCAGCGTGGCCGAGATGGGGTTCGTGAGAAAGACCATCCACGACCCCTGGCTGATGAGCAGGGACTGGTGCAGGCTCACGTCGAGCATTCTTCCCAGGATCAGCCCCACGACGAGGGGTGCCACGGGAATCTTCAGTTTGTCCATGAAGTAGCCCAGAATGCCGAAGGCGAACATGAGCCCCACTTCGAAGAGATTGTTGTTGATGGCGAAGGCCCCGATGACGCAGAGGACCACGATGGCCACGGACAATACCCTGTTGCTGATGCGGGTGACGAAGATGCATGCCTTGGTGAAGAGCAATCCCTCCGCGAACATGAAGAAATTGGACAGGAGGATCGCCCAGAGGAGTGTGTAGGTCACGCCCGCGTATTCCGTCATCAGGGTGGGGCCGGGCATGATGCCGTGGATCATGAGCCCTCCGAGAAGGATGGCCGTGGCGGAGCTGCCGGGGATGCCAAGAGAGATGGTGGGGATGAGCGCTCCGCCCACCACGGCGTTGTTGGCTGCTTCGGGAGCGGCGATGCCGTAGGGGTTTCCCTTGCCGAAGGATCCCTTGTCCTTGGAGAACCGTTTCGCCTCGTTGTAGGCGAACCAGCAGGCTGTGTCGCCGCCCGTGCCGGGAATGATGCCCGTGAAGACACCGATGAGTCCCGAGCGAATGAAGGTGGGAATGAGAGGGCGGATCTCTTTCCAGGGACGAAGGATGCGGTCTCTGATGGAGTTCACCCGCTCCGCCGCCACCTCGTCGCTCTCGACGAGCCGCAGGGCCTGGGGAATGGAGAAGAGGCCGATGAGAGCCACCGTGAAGGGAATGCCCGAGAAGAGGTTGATGTTTCCCAGGGTGAACCGGGGAATACCCGTGATGGGATCCATGCCTACCGTGGAGAAGAGAAGCCCGAGCATGCCCGCGAGCAATCCCTTGACGGTAGATCCCTGAGAGAGAGAAGCGATGATAGTCATGCCCAGCGCCGCCACGGCGAAGAGTTCCACCGGCCCGAACATGAGGGCGACGCGCCCGAGGATGGGAGCGATGGTGAGGAGAAAGAGGCTGCTCACCGTACCGCCCACGAAGGAGGCGGTGAGGGAAATGCCCAGGGCACGTCCTGCCTCGCCGCGCTGAGCCATGGGATATCCATCGAGTACCGTGGCCGCCGCGGAGGGCGTTCCCGGGGTCCGCACCAGGATGGCCGCGATGGAGCCGCCGTACATGGCGCCCATGTAGATGGCGGCGAGCATGCTGATGCCCGTTTCCGGGCGGAGCACGAAGGTGACGGGCACCAGGAGGGCGATGGCCATGGTGGCGGAGAGTCCCGGCATGGCCCCTACCAGAAGGCCGAGACCGGTTCCGAAGGCGACGGCGAGGAGATTCGCCGGAGTCAGAACGGAGGTGAAGCCGAGAAGAATGTTTTCGAGAATCATGGCGGAAGCGCTCCTTCCCCGGGTCTAGCTTCCCAGAAGAGATTCCAGGCAACCCATGGGAATGGGGAGCTTCAGGAACCACACGAAAAGGAAATAAATGAAGATCGAGAACCCGACTCCCACCAGGATCGCCCTGACGAGACCCATGGCGCGTAGAAAGACGTAGCCGAGAATCATGAAGAGCGGTGTGGCGACGAAGTAGCCGATGCGTGGAATGGCGTAGATGTAGGCGACGATGGCGACGGCGTAGGCGACGACGGTTCCTCTATTGATTCGCTTCTCCGGGGAAGCGGGTTCTCTTCCTTCGTTGTTTCCGGCGGTGGACTGTCGCTGTTTCCTGATGGCCATAAGGACCATGGCGCCGGAGAGGATGAAGACGAGAATGGAGACGAGCTTCGGAAAGAGGCCCGCTGTAGCGGGCATGGAGGATGCCTTGACGAAGAAATAGGCTCCGAGGCCCGTGGTGGCCAGCGCGAAAAGGCTGTGATCGAGAACCTGTCCCAAGATTTGTCCCTCCTGTGCCGCTTGATCGGAAACGTCCCGGCCGGGTTTCTTCGGAGCATTTCCCGCAGGAAAAGATGTTGCCCGGGAGGAAAGGTGTTTCACTGCAAGAACTCCGCGGAAGGCCGGGGCGCCGTCACTGCACCCGGCTCTCCGCGAAGAGGGCTTCTATTTTCCCTGGTACTGTTCCTTCACCTCATCCCAGATGGCCTTGAAGGCTGTTTCCTGCTCCGCGAGCATGGCGGCGTACTCGTCCCCGTACTTCATGTCGATGATGGAGGCACGGTCGTTGCAGGCCTTCACGAATTCAGGCATCTCCGCCATCTTCTTGAACGCCTCGATGAGCGCGTCCCTGGCTTCGGCGGGAATACCCTTGGGGGCGCTGTAGCCACGGGACGAACCGGAGACGACATCATAACCGAGTTCCTTCATGGTGGGCACGTCGGGGAGCATCTCCACGCGCTTCTCCGCGAAGATCGCCAAGGCGCGGAGGTTGCCCGCCTTGATCTGCGGATAGGTGATGCCGAGATTGTTGAAGCTGGCGTTGATCTTGCCGCCCATCGCGGCCTGCCAGGAGGGGCCGTCTCCTTCGAAGGGGACCATCTGGAATTTCAGTCCCGTGGCCTTCTCCACGATGAGGGTGGTGAAGAAGTCGTCGCCGCCTACGCCGGAATTGCCCACGGTGAGTTTGCCGGGGTTCTCCTTTGCGGCATTCATGAAGTCTTCCATGGTCTGATAGGGGCTGTCCTTTGCCACCACCACGATGCCGGGATCGGTGATGACGTTGGCGATGGGTTCGAGTTCGGCGATGGTGTAGGTGATCTCGGGGTTCATGATGTAGTTCGTCTGGAGCATCGGGGTGTTGGTGATGCTCACGGTGTACCCGTCCTTCTTGGCGGTCTTCGCGAGCTGTGTCCATGCGATGGCGCCGGTGGCTCCGGGAATGTACTGATTGATGAAGGATTGACCGAGGGCCTTTTCCAGATAGGGTTGCGTGAGCTGCGCAAGAGTGTCGCTGCCGCCGCCGGGCTTGAAGCCCTGAAGAACCGTGATCTGCTTCTCCGGATACGCCGCGAACGCTGCCTGTCCCAACAATGCGAACAGGACAACCGTCAGGATTCCCACTACCCACTTGGATTTTCTCATAACGCGTTCCCCCCCTGAAATATGATGGAATCGGTGAAGCCGACCAGCGAAGCCTTCCGGCCCGGAAGGGCCTTCCGCTCCGCGTGCGTCCCGCGCATGTCGCTCCGGAACGATTTTTGCTCCGGAGGATCCCCATCCTCTCCTGGTTGTGACGAAAAAGTCCTCTGAAGATGTGGTTTTGCGTTATCCTGCTGTGATGATCCAGCGTTGATAGAATATCATAAAAAGGAAGAATTTTCTGCTCGACCAAGATCAACCAGAAATGTTCCGAAACATCGACAGGATAGCCGGGAAACACACGCTTGTCAATCCTCACTTTTACCTTTGTGGCCGAACAGGGATAACGTCATCCCTTAAACGGGAGGGAACTCTGGTCGAGTAAGTATCGCCCTCTCTCAATCTCGATCGCATCGCGTTTTTCCGAGATCGGCGTGGCATTTCTCAGAGGTTCCGGGCCAGGGATGATGAGGAGCAATGTTCTTCAGAGCCGGGGATGCCAGACGACGCCGTCTTCGCCGGCGTAACGGGCGAAGGAGACTCCGTAGGCTTTTCGGAGGAGATCCTCCCGGAGTACTGCTGTGACGGAACCGGCGGCGAGGAGTTCGCCGTCCGACAGGACCCAGACATCGTCGCACCAGCGAGCGGCGAGGTTGACGTCGTGCACGGAGGCGACGACCGTTCGCCCTTCCAGGGCGGCCTCCCGGAGAAGCGCGAAGAGTTCCGCTCCGTGGCGGGGATCGAGAGAGGACGATGGCTCGTCCAGGAGGAGCACTTGCGGATTCTGGGCGAGAATCTGGGCGACGGCCACGCGCTGTCGTTCTCCGCCGGAGAGTTCCGCCACGCTTCGGGAGAGAAGGTCTCCGAGGCCGAGGCGGGATGCCGCCGCCGCGGCCGTCCGGCGGTCTTCTTCTGTATATCCCGCAAGGGAGCGCACATGAGGAAGGCGCCCGAGGAGGATCACCTCGTACACCGCGAAGGGATAGCGCAGCAGGGGGTCCTGGGGAACGAAGCCGATGCGGAGTCCGAGTTCTCTTCGGGAGAGTTTTCGGACGCGATGTTCCGAAGGGAGCGAGGGGGCGTGACCGGTTTCTTTCTTTTCCGGGAGGTCTCGGAGAAAGAGGTTGCCCTCGTGGGGGAGGAGCCCCGCGAGGCAGCCGAGAAGGGTGCTCTTTCCGCTGCCGTTGGGGCCGAGGAGTGCGGTGATGCGTCCATGCCTGATCTCTCCCGAGAGGTTTCGGAGCACCGGACGCGCCCTGTAGCCGACGGAGAGGTTTTCCAGGCGGTAGCTCACGAGGAGGCGCGTCCCCGGGTACGCAGAAGAATCCAGCAGAAGACGGGGCCCCCCGCGAGGGCCGTCACGACTCCCACGGGAAGTTCGCCGAGCTGCTGGGCCGCTCCGTCCGCGCCGGCGAGGAGGAGACAGCCCGCGACGAAGGCGAGAGGGAGGAGGGTTCGATGGGCGGGGCCTGCGAGAAGGCGCAGGAGGTGAGGCCCCACGAGACCGACGAAGCCGATGATGCCGAAATGGGCCACCACGAGAGAGGCCGCCAGAGAGGCCGCTCCCAGGAGGACGAGGCGGAGCCGCTTTTCGTTCACGCCGAGGAGCGCCGCCCGCCCTTCTCCGAGGGACATGGCGTCCAGCTCCCGCCCCCACCACCAGGCGGGAAGCGTTACGGCGGCCGCGCCGATCCAGGCGGAGCCCGCCGCCGACACGGAGGCGCCGGAAAACCCCCCCATGAGCCAAAGGACGATGGCAGCCATGCGCTCTTCCGAGATGGCCTTGAGGAGTGTCACTCCCGCGGAAAGGATGGCGCTCACCACGATGCCCGCCAGGACGAGGTGCACGGGAGAATTGCCTCCGGATCTCCAGGCGAGGGCGAAGGCGAGGGAAAGGGCGAGGGCGGCACCGCAAAAGGCTGCGGCGGGTACCCAGATGCCGCCGAGGAAGATGCCGAGGGAAGCCCCCAGGGCCGCTCCCGCGGCGATGCCCAATGTGTAGGGTTCCGCAAGCGGATTGCCCAGCAGCGCCTGGAGAACGACGCCCGAGACGGAGAGAGCCGCCCCAGACGCGGTGGCCGCCAGAAGACGGGGGAGGCGGACGGTGCGCACCACCAGGGCCTGTTGCTGTGGCAGGGTTGTTGCATCGGCGAAGGGATTCAGGAGCGAGAGCACTGCTCCGGGAGGGACGTCCATGGGGCCCGCGAGGAGTCGCCAGGTGCCCACCAGGAGGAGGCCGAGAAAGAGGAGCGCTCCGAGCCGCAGGGCGCGCCGCCTGCGGGATGCCTCCAGAGTTGCCATGCGGTGGAGGGTGTCGTCACCGGCAGAAAGGGAGCCGCTCTGGGAATGTTCGGGACCGGCACTGGCGCCGGTGGCGTGTTCCGATAGGGGCACGGAGCATTCCTCCCTGGGGTGTGTCGCCATGAAAAAAGCCGAACCTGTCGGGGCTCTCGGAAAGAGCGTCCGGGAGCCCCGGTTTCTTGTGCGCGTCCCGGTGTTCTAGAAGACGTGCTGCGCCGTGACGCGGAGGTGTTCCACGAAGAGAGCCGCCACCTCGGGATTGCTTCCGAGTCCCTCGATGACGGGGTTCACCCGGTATCCTTTCGACTCCAGAACACTGCGCCAGGATTCGGGATCCTCCGGATCCGCCATGTCGTTCCGGGCGTGGTCTCCCGCGACGATCATGAAGGGCACCAGGGTCACTCGCTTTGCCCCCATGGTCTCAAGGCGTTCCAGAACCATATCGAGGGAAGGGAACCCCTCGACGGTACCGAGGGCGAAGCGCAATCCCCGCTCGTCGAAGAGAAGCTGCATCTGCGAGTAGGCGGCGTTCGCCGGATGGGGTGAACCGTGTCCCATGAAGACCACCGCGCCGTCGCCCTTTGCTCGGTCTCCGTAGGTTCTCTGGAGAATGGAGACCATCTTGCCGTAGTCCTCGAAAGAGGAGAGGAAAGGATCGCCCATGGCGACGGCCTTGAAGGAGTATTTTCGCTCCAGGCGGGCCAGGGCGTCCGTCACTTCCGCGAGATCGTCGAATTCCTCGCCGCGGATCACGTGGGTGGGCTGTACCACCACGTGGGTGAAGCCCTCGTCCTGCATGCGCGCCAGGGCGATCAGCGGAGAGTCGATGACCGTGCCCTCTTCGGCGAGGACTTTTCTGCGGATGATGTTGGACGTATAGGCCGTGCGGACCTCCGCGTCGGGGAAAGCCTTCCGTGCGGCGTCCACGAGGGTGTCGATGGCGCTCCGCGCCTCGGGTACGGAGGTGCCGAAGGCGACGACGAGAATGCCCTTTTTCTCGGGGGCCGCCTTGCCGTGTCCCATGGCGAAGGCCTCGCTGGAAGAAAAGGCCGCGAGGAAAAGAGCGCAGCAGAGAAGTACCAATCCGGAACGGGTCATGTTTGCTTCCTCCTGTTCGAGAGTCTCGTTTCCCGGGGGAAAGGATTTCGATGAACGAACGCATCCGTTCTCTCGAAACGCATCTTTGGATCCGTTCGCTTCGAGAGATGGCCGAAACGGACGGTGACACGTCCGTTCGTCTTTTTTCGCAAGCGCTTCAACAGGACGGGACCGCGGCGTACACCGCGGTCCCCAAGACGAGCTTGGGAGCGCGTCCGCCCACGCAGACATCACCTCCTCACCCGTTTCCGGCCGGTCTCCTGACTCGCGGTCCTTCTTCGCCGCCCCTTCCCGAAACCTGGGGTTTCAGTGGTTCCATGCGGCGTCGTCGCGCTTACAGTGGCGGGGCCGTGCCGGATTTACACCGGCTTCCCGTTCGGAAAACTTTTGTGACGCCACCGGAGGGCACGGCGGCGGTTCTCCGAAAACCGGAAACGTTTCCTTTCGAGTTGTGGAGTGCCGCCCGGAGAGCGGGGGCGACACCGGAAAGACCTGCTGCCGAAGTTTCCTTCAGACGGTCTCCATCAGGGGCAAGTATACGCGAAAACGGGACGAGAGGAACCCCCCTCCCGTTCTCAATGTCCGGTGGCTGCCTCCAGAGAGATACTCCGGGTGAGCATCTCCGTCACGAAATCCAGTGCTCTTCGGAATCCTCCGGCGGAATCACCCGCGAGTCCTGCTCTTTGAGCGGAGAGAGACTCCGCGAAAGCCCGGCGAAGAACGGGCATTTCCACCAGAGGGCTCCGCCCCGAGGCGAGGGATTCCATCACGATATATCCTGCGTCCGTAAGCGATGGAAGAAGCGGGCCACCGACTCGTTCGGCCACGCGTGCCCCTCGTTCCAGGGCGGTACGCCGGTACCAGGAAGGTTCTTCGCTGCGGTGCACAAGGCGGAATTTCTCTCCCGGAAGCTCCGGGGAGAAACGCGTTGTTTCCCCGCCGTTTCCTTTCAGAAGCGGCTTCAGGGATGCTTCAAGAAAGGGAACGAGTCCTCGGCCGTCGCCGAGGAGATTTCCGAGAGACACGCTTTCTGTTCTTCCGTCGGCGAACACCAGGAGGACGAATTGCCCTTCCAGAAGGCGTGCCCAGGTCGGATCGTCCACCTCCGCCGCCTGTTTCACCGGGAGAAGGGTCGCGTCCAGGGTGGCGCCGAAGGTTTGGGCAATGCGCTCCACCATGGCTTTCCATTCCGACGACGCGGCATGCAGTCGCAGCACCCGGAGGGCGAAGGCCTCCTGCACCAGTTCTCCCGTATCGGCTACGAGTTCCCCGTCCGAGGGAAGAAGAGGAGCGGTGCGAACGAACCAGCGTTGCCAGGCCATGGTGAGCCAGGGAAGAAAATCCGCGTCCAGACGTCGCGTCTGTGCGTCGAGCCAAGTGTCGGCAAGGGCTGCGGCAGTGTTTTCCGTCCGCGTTGCCGCCGTTGCGACGGCCTCGGAGAGCGCTTTTCCGGAAGAGACGGAAAGTTTCCCTGCGATGTGCCGCTCCCTGCTTTCCCTGAAATGGGGCGACGGTTGGAAAAGGGTGTTCCGCAGGAAAAAATGCCCTCCTCCCGCGGCGAGGACGACGAGGACGAGAAAAGCCAGTCCGAGGCCGAGTCGTTTTCCTGCGCCGCTCCCTCTCTTCGGGAGGGAACTGCGTTTTTCCGTTTCGACGGTCTCCTCCGGCATGTCCGGACTGTTTTCCGGGCGGAGGTCCTCCTCGTCGGCCCTCCGCCTGGAAGAGACGAGGGAAAGAAAGATCCAGAGCAGCAGAAATCCTCCTGCGCCGAGGAAGACCGAAGGTGTCCCCCAGGGGGGAAGCAGGTTCAGGAGCATGGCGGGAAACAGGAACAGGCGACCCGCGGGAATCATGAAGCGGGCGATGCCGGGTGACACCGCTCCGAGAGAGGCGAGTCGGGTATCTCCCTCGCGGAGAGCCAGATAGGCCGCAAGACCGAAGGCTCCCTTGGGATTTCTCCGCAATCCCTCCAGAAAGGCCTGGGGCGCTTTGAGTTCCCCGAAACGACGGGAGGCGGCGAGGCCCCATGTTCGGGTGATCTCCAGGAAAGCCCGATTTTCCGGGCCGAGACGTTGCAGCATGGCCGACGCGTCGGCGAGGTCCGTCGGCGTGGCAGCCAAGCTCAGGATGGAGAACACCGATGCGGCGTGCCACCCTGCATTGCCGTAGAGGGTCCACAGGAGGGTCGTCGCCTCTGGAGAGGATGCGGTCAGAAGCGCTCGCCCCGCCTCGTCGGGCGAGGCGATGTCGCCCTTGTTCGCGTCTTTGGTCGAAAGAGCTTTTTCCGCAGCCGTGAGGAGCGTCGCGAGTTCCTTGCCGGCGGAAACGATCGTCGGAGCGCCATCACTGCCTACCGAGGCAAGGACCTGCTCCACCCGGAGAAGGTCTCCCGGCCCGTAGGCACGCACCGTTCCGGTCGTTGCCTCACTTTCCTGGACACCGGTGAGCCATGTTCCGGGCGAGACGGTCCATCCCAAAGCGGCATCCAGGCCGAGGCGTCGTACCAGGGCTCCCCGAAGTGCGTCCTCGTCAAGCGATGCTTCTCCGGAAGGAACGAACGTCCGCAATGCCCGCTCCGTCGGAGGAGGCACGAGGCGCTCCCGGAGAATTTCCAGTGATTCCGCGTCGCCGATGCCCTGGGCTTGGCAGAAGTCGAGGATGCCGAGCGCCGCGGCGGGTCGTCCCTCCCGGGAGGTGGCGATGGCGAGGGAGACGAAATCCGACGGTGCCAGCGCGCTCAGAAAAAGTCCGAAGAAGGACGCGCCGAAGAGTCCCGCGAGAAGCAGAAAGGAAAACGCCCCCCAGAGAAGGCGCACGATCGTGCCGATCATGAAGGTCACCTCCGGTGTAGCGGGCCGGGTTGGAGATTCCCTGCCCTTTTCGGCAAGTATAGCCCAACTCCGCAGTGTCGTCCTCGGCAAAAGCCCCCGGGAGAAGGTCCCTTGTAGGGAAAATGGTTTTTACCTTCCGTTCTGCCGCGCACGGTCTCAGGGATGGGCTGCCGCTCCGGGCGCGTGGATCCGAACGTTCGGGAACGTTTCTTGACGCTTCTTTACCTTCCTTGACCGCGTCGTTGCATACCCATGGATACACTTTCGTCGTAGAACGCGGAGCGTGGCGGTCCGGGTCAAGACGGAGGGACGGCATCCGTGGAGCCGTCGCATTCTGAAGGAGAAAGTGGATGCGTGAAATTCGGATGTGGAACGGGAGGAATGTGACGATGCGGAAACTGATTGGAGTGATGACGTGTTCGGTGCTGGCCCTTTTTGTCATGTCCCTGTCGGCGTTTGCGAACGCGCCGAAGGACGTGCGGCTGAGCTGGAGCGAGGCGGACAGGGTGCTCGATGTCCATGTGGTTCACAAAACCGAGGAACCGAACAGACATTACATCAGGCGGATTCGGATTCTGGTGAACGGCAAGGAAGTCGACGACAGGCGTTACAAGAGACAATCGGATTCCGGTGGCGTGCATGAGCGGTTTGTCCTCGGAAACGTGCCGAAAGGTGCGACGATCACGGTGACGGCCTTCTGCAATCTGGAGGGATCGGCAACGAAGAGTCTAAAGACGGGACAGGGCGGTTCGGGCCAACCGGAGAAGCCCGGGCCGAATCCGAATCAGCCCGACAAACCCAAGCCCGATCCGAACAAGCCGGGTGCGCCCGAGCAGCCGGGCAAGCCGAAACCGACGCCGACGCCGGAGAAGTCGCATCACGGATAATTCAAGAGAGCGATGTCGGATCGCGCGAGTTCCTGATGTTCGCAAAGAGAGCAGGAGCGGAGATGCCTTCCCCGGACGCTGGAGGATGCCCATGTCCGGGGGTGTCGGGTCTATCGGTTCGGGAACGACGGAGTTTTCCGCCTGAGGGAGAAAAGACCGCCGCAGAAGGAAACCTGTCGATACACAGCCGAAAAATCTTCGCGTTCGAGCAGGGCGAGCGTTTCGTCCGCAGCCCAGTAATGTTCGTCCTTGTCCCATTCCGCGGCCCAGCGCAGGGCTGCCGCGGTCCTTTTCCGAACGTCGGGAAAGGAAATGTCCGCAATCAGCAGACGCCCCTCCGGAAGCAGGTACGTTTCCGCAGCCTTCCGGAGGATGTGCATTTTCGTTGTCAGGTCGAATTCATGGAGAACGTAGGCCGAGACGATCCGATCGAATTGTCCCGGAAGCTCCAGGGGCCACTCGCCGAGGAGGTCGCCCCTGAGAAGGTGGGCGCGGGGAAGTTTTTCGCGGGCTTTTTCAAGCATCGATACGGAGAAATCTACTCCCCAGACGGTACAGCCCCGCCGCACGAAGCGTTCCGTGAGATTGCCCGTTCCGACGCCCAGGTCGAGTACCTTCATGCCATGTGTCGTGTCCGCCGTGGCCACCAGGGCGTCCAATACGTCCTCGTAGCCGTCAAAGGGAAAACGTCCCGAAAAGGACGGGACGATTCGATCGTATTCCGCGGCCCATCGGTCGAAAAGTTGTTCCCGACCCGGATTCGTCTTCATAGGGGTGTAGCTCATCTCCTTCATCGATTGCCAAGGTTCCCGTCGCTGCCCTTCCGGCGCAGCGACGTGCGCCGTCAGTATAGTACCGGTCATCGTGGAAGACAAGCGACGGGGACTTCCGAATTCCTGCGGACACGACGCACGAGGTGAAGCCGGTCGGGGAACTGGTATGATTGGAGAAACTCGAGACGTTTCTCGCCCGAGGAACGATCAAGGAAGGTGTTTTCCGTGAAGATCTTCTCGAAAGTGCTGGTGGTGGCTCTCTGCTGCCTTGTGGGAGGAGCGGCCTGGTATGTGGCCTCGGCGGAACGGGGCGACATCACGATTCCGGAGCCGGAGGCGCGTCCCTTCGAAACACCTCCGCCCGTGCCGGATTCCACCGTGGGGGTTCTCTTTGAAGTGCCCCTGGAGGAACTCCAGGCCGTGGTGAGTCGGGAGCTTACCGCGGATCTGGACGGAACGAGCCCCGTGAACGAGGGGGCGCTCACGGGAACACTCGCGTACCGTGTCCACGCCGACGGAACGCCCAAACTTTCGGGCCAGGACGGACGGCTCCGGATCGACCTCCCCATTGCCTTCTCCTTGCGCCTGGACGGGACGGCCAGCGGGCTCGGGTTGTCCCTTCCCATCCGTACCGGGACGGAGGGGGCCCTCACCGTGACGGTTTCGCTGGCACCCCGGGTGGACGAGGAATGGAACGTTCGGAGCGACCCGAAGCTCTCCTTCCGGTGGCGCCGCTCGCCCCAGGTGGAGGTGCTCGGAGCACGGATTTCCATCGAAAGCGTCGCCACGGAGTATCTGGAGGGACGCATGCAGGACGTGCTTCCCCGTATCGAAGAGGCCGTGTCGGACTCGTTGCGTCTGCGGGAGCGCGCCGAGGAGATCTGGAAGGACCTTTTCGAGCCGCGGCTTTTGGCGGAATCGCCGGATCTCCGGCTCTTCGTCGAGCCGAGGGCGATCTTTCTCGCCAGGCCGGAGGTGGACGGGCAGTCCCTGCGTTTCCGCCTTTCAGTGACGGCGGGGCTCTCTCTCCGCGGCGGAACTCTCTCCGGAGAACCTCTTTCCGCGTCCTCCGTGCCCCCCTTGCCGCCTCTAGTTCCGTCCGTCGCCCCCATGGAGGGCGTCTTCCTGCGCTTTCCCGTGGCGGTCGCCTGGGAGGAACTTTCCGACTGGGCGCAGTCCGAGGCGGCGGGACGGCCCATGGATCTCGGAGACGGTTCGGAGGCGATCATTCGGAAGGTGCGGGTCTTCGGAAACGGAGACCGCCTCGCCGCCGCGGTGGATGTAGAGGCGGAGCGACAGGGAGGACTCCTGGGGAGGCGCACCTCGGGACGGATCTATCTCGAAGGGCGACCGGACTACGACTCCGCATCGAGGGTGCTGGGTCTTCGGGAGTTCGATTTCGACGAGAACACCACCTCGGGACTCGCCAGGGCCGCGGCGTGGCTCGCGAAGCCTCTTCTCGTGCGCCGCATGGAGGAATCCCTCCGCTTTCCTCTGGCGGAGAAGGCCGACGAGGCGAAGGAACTTCTCCGCCGGGCCCTGGAGAATCTGACGAACGAAGAGATGTCCGTCTCCGGGGATGTGCACGATGTGACGGTGGAGGGACTTTTCGTCACGCCCCAGGCGCTTGAGGTGGCGCTCGCGGTGAGCGGCGACGCCCGGATGGTGTTCCATGTCGGGCCCTAGCCTCCGGGCGGCGATGAAGGCGGTTCTCCGATGACGAACGAGGCGGGCGGTGGAGCGCGAATGAAGGAGCGGTTGCCTTCGGCAGTTCACGCTCTATGGGGTTTCTTTGCCGCGGCAGGCATACCTGCTTGGATTGTGGGCGGATGCGTTCGGGATCTCCTTCTCGGGCGTTCCTTCGCGGATGTGGATTTCGTGGCGGACGCGCCGGCGGAGGTGATCCTCGCCCTTGTGGAACACTGGGGGAAAAAGCGCTTCGGTCGATTTGAAGGAACTCTTGTCGGCAAGCCTCCCGCCGCGACGGTGCTTCTCGCGGTGGAAGGAACGGGCGTGGAGATTGCACCGCTCGTCGGGGGCTCCCTGGAGGCGGATCTGGGCCGAAGGGATTTCACGGTGAACGCCATGGCGATGGACCTGAAAGGCGCTCTGTGGGACCCCTTCGGGGGGCGGGGGGATCTCAAGGAGAAACGGCTCCGTTTCACCGGAAGCGCCGCGGATCGCCTCGCCGAGGACCCGATTCGGGCGCTCCGTTTCTGCCGGTTTGCCGCGGAACTGGCCTTTCATCCCGATCTGCCGGGGCAGGAGGCCGTGCGCGCTCTGGCGCCCTCGGCACGAGGAAGAGAGAAGTTCCTCGTCGCCTCGGAACGCGTCGGTCGGGAGGTCCTGAAGGCTTTGTCCGGGCTTTCGGTCTTTCTTGAGCTGGCGGACGCTCTGGGGATGCTTCCTTTTTTTCTGCCCTTCCTGGAGAGCCTCAAGGGGGTAGAACAATCTCCGGACTATCACCCGGAGGGAGATGTGTTCGTTCATACGCTCCGCACCGTCCGGGCCGCCGAGGAATACGGCGTGTCCTCCGTGACGGCGGCGGCGCTGCTGCACGATCTGGGCAAGCCCGAGACGTTTTTCCGCGATGAGAGTGGGCGAATCCGTTTTTTCCGCCACGAGGAACGGAGCGCCGAACAGGCCCGGCGCATTCTCACCGCCTGGGCCTGGCCCGGCGTGCTCGCGGAGGAGACGGTCTTCCTCGTGGCGCGTCACGACATTCTGCGCCATCCCCTCTCCCTCCGGGGAGCGGTGCGTCTTCTCCGGGAACTGGAGGCTGTGCCGCGCCTCTCTGGTGCGGAGTGCTCCGGAAGGGCGGCATGGCAGATGCCTCTCGAACACCTCGTGGCCCTCACCAGGGCGGATATCGCCGGAGGGAACGGCAACGATGCGGTTCTCAAGGAAAATCTGCGGCTTCTGGACGAGGCGGCTACTCGCCTGGAGACGGTGGTGCCGCCGGGAAAGAGGCGACTTCTCTCGGGGCACGACGTCATGCAGGTGCTCTGTCTGCCGCCGGGGCCGAAGGTCGGGGAGCTTCTGGAGGAACTCGATCTGGGTGTCGCCGAGGGAAGAGTGCGCACGAGAGAAGACGCTCTTGCCTGGCTGGACTCTCTGAAGCAAGAGTCAGCAAACACCCCTTCCTGAGCCTGCCGGGGGGCGCTGCGGCGCCCACGAGAACGTTCCCGCATGAGCGTCTTTGTTTCTTCGCTCCGGCGCGTTGCGTTGGAAGCGAAACCGGGAAAATTGACGTGGCTCTTCCGGAAGCGTCGGGAGGGAGCGTGTCGTTTCAGACCAGGGGAATCTCCTTCTCCGCATCGCCGCTCTCCGTCTTGTGCGATGAATGCCTCGAAACGGCACGCAGACTCAGCAGGGCGCAGAGGGCTCCGGCGCCGCACAGAGCCGCCGCGGTGAACCACACCGTCCGGAACGCCGCGGCCATGGCCTCGGTGGCGGTGCTCCCTCCGAGG
>NZ_JARKPW010000009.1:0-8182 GCF_029975095.1 Aminiphilus sp. | reverse complement strand
GAATCATGCACGTGTGACCTTGCGTTTCGAGACGTGTTGTGCTAGAGTCCTCTTCTGTGGAAGCGATCGGATAACGGCTGGAGGTGTAGGACGTGAAGAAGGATATCCACCCCAAGTATGAGGCCTGCACGGTGCGTTGTGCGTGCGGCAATAGCTTCGATACGAGATCGACCCAGGGAGAACTCCGCGTAGCCGTGTGCTCCGCGTGTCATCCTTTTTACACGGGTAAAAAGGGACGCGTGGTCGAGGCGGGACGCTTGGAAAAGTTCCAGAAGAAATACGCCAAGTTTCTTGCCCCCGAACAGGAATAGCGACATCCGGGGAACAGGGGGAGCTTCAGCTCCCCCTGTTCTTCTATTGGCCGGACGCTGTGTGTAGGAAGAACGGAAGAGGTGCGGACGTGTCCATTTCCGTGGTGCTTTTGGCTCATACCCCTTCTCCGGACATGGTAGTGGCGAGTTCTGCCCGGATTTGCTACAGCGAATGTTCCGCAGTCGAACTCATTGACGGCTTTCCCGATCGCACCCGAGCTGCTCGCTTCGTGGACGGTCTGTTGCAGAGCGGTCATATGTCACCCTTTGAACATGCGAACTTTACCTTTGCCGTGGACGGCATCAGCAGGGTCTGCTCCCATCAGCTCGTACGCCACCGCATCGCCAGCTTCAGCCAGCAGAGCCAGCGGTATGTGCGAATGAACGATGCTGCAGTGGTGATTCCCCCTTCCGTGACTGCCTCCGAAGAGGCCTCGTCCGTGTTTCGCGGTGCCGTTGAAGAGGGGTACCGACGCTACGAGCGACTCCTGGAATTGGGTATTTCTCGTGAGGATGCGCGCTATGTGCTCCCCCACGGATGGGAGACGAAACTTGTCATGACGATGAACGCGAGGGAGCTGCACCATTTTTTCACCCTTCGTCTCTGCCGTCGTGCCCAGTGGGAGATCCGGCACCTGGCGAGGGAAATGCTCCAGTGTGTCCGTACTGTAGCGCCGATTTTGTTCACTCTTGCGGGTCCTTCCTGTGTCGTCGACGGAGCCTGTCGCGAAAGACACTCCTGCGGACACCCCTTCGGATCGATGGAGGAGTTGCTTGAACATGAAGATGCTTAAGATTGCAAATACCGTCGTCTTGACCTTGTCGAACCTGCTCGCTCTCGGTGCGGAGCGAATCCCCGTGGGTGGACAGGCCGTCATTGAGGGCGTTCTCATGAGAGGTCCCCGAAAATGGGGACTTTCCGTACGTCGCCCCGAGGGCGATCTCTGGAGCACGTCCTGGAGGAATCTTCCCTGGACGGCTGCCGGCATCTGGAAGTACCCCGTCTTCCGGGGTATGGCCACGATGGCGGAAATGCTCACCGTGGGAATGCGGGCGTTGTCCCAATCGGCCCAGGTCGCTCTTGGGGAGGAAGAGAAAATCACACCCCGTGAGATGATCCTTTCCGTGATTGTGGCGCTTCTCGCGGTGGTGGGCCTGTTCGTGGCGTTTCCCGTATGGCTTGCGGACCGCGTCGCGCCGCTGCTCGGCGCGTCGGGATTGCTGAAGCACCTCGTGGAGGGAATGGTACGGGCGCTGGTCTTCATCGCATATGTGGGTGTCATCGGCCTTTGGAAGGACATGGCCCGAATCTTCGCGTACCACGGGGCGGAACACAAGACGATCAACGCCTACGAACACGACGCTTCCCTCGTTCCGGAGGTGGTGGCGCGTTATTCCCGCATTCATCAGCGCTGCGGCACGTCCTTTCTTCTCATCGTCGTCGCGGTGAGCGTTGTAGTTTTCTCTCTAGCCGGAGGTGGTCCTCTGTGGTGGAGGGCGTTGTCCAGAGTGTTCCTGCTGCCCCCCGTCATCGGTATTTCCTACGAACTGATCAAGTGGAGCTGTCGTGCCGGACGGACGGGGGAACTGCTCATGAAGCCGGCTCTTCTGCTGCAGTATTTCACGACACGTGAGCCGGATCTGGAGCAGATCGCCGTGGGAGTTGCCTCGTTGCAGGCGGCTCTCGAAGAACGGGAAAGTTCTCCCGTTGCCGCTCCGGAAAGGCCGGAGGAATAATCATGGATCTCAGCGACAAACTTGAGGACGTGGTTCGCTCCTTCGAGGAGCTTGAATTGCGCATGGCCGATCCTGGAGTTACGGGAAATCTCCAGGAGTTGCAGCGCATGGCGAAGAAACATGCCGAGATGGAAGAAGTGGTCGCCGTTTACAGAGAGTTTAAGACCACGCGACAGCAGCTTTACGAGGCCCGAGAGCTTTCTGAGAGCGGAGACCCCGAGATGGAGGCATTGGCCAGGGAGGAAACGCGCACTCTGGAATCCGCCATTGAGGATTTGGAACGGCGTCTGCAGGTTCTCCTTCTGCCGAAGGATCCCAACGACGAGAAGAGTGTCATCGTGGAGATTCGCGGCGGCGCCGGCGGTGACGAAGCAGCGCTGTTTGCCGCGAATCTCATGCGTATGTACTGCCGTTTTGCGGAGCTGCAGGGATGGAGGGTTGAAATTCTCACCCAGAGCGAGACGGGTATCGGCGGCATCAAGGAAGTGGTTTTTCGTGTCGACGGAACTGGCGCGTACAGCAAGTTCAAATACGAAAGTGGTGTGCATCGGGTGCAGCGTGTTCCCGTTACGGAATCCTCCGGTAGAATTCACACCTCCACGGCGACCGTGGCCGTTCTCCCCGAGGTGGAGGACGTAGACATCGAGATCCGCACGGAGGATCTTCGCATCGACACGTTCCGTGCGAGCGGAGCCGGCGGACAGTACGTCAACATGACCGATTCGGCGGTCCGGATCACACACATCCCTACTGGGGTCGTCGTGAGCTGTCAGGATGAGCGCTCTCAGCTCAAGAATCGCGTCAAGGCCATGCGTCTTCTGCGGGCCAAACTCTACGACGCGGAACTGCAGCGTAAACAAATGGAGCAGGCGGCGGACCGAAAAGGCCAGGTCGGGACCGGAGATCGATCGGAGCGGATACGCACCTACAATTTTCCGCAGAACAGAGTCACCGATCACCGTATCGGTCTGACGCTCTACAAGCTGGACCAACTCCTGGAGGGAAATTTGTCGGAGATGATCGATGCACTTATTCTGGCGGATCAGAGTGCGAAACTGCAACACATCAACCAATAGCGGGAGAATACGGGCGTGGCGGAAACTCTGGAGTCGTTGCGACGGAAGATCGCGGAGCTTTTTCTCCGAAACGGAGTGACGGAAACTCCTTTCCTTGATGTGGATCGTTTGTTCTGTGCGCTTTTGGGGTATTCCAGAGCCGAGATATGGAGTCGCTCCAGGGAATTGCTCGACGGGGCTCAAGTCGCCCGGATCCTGTACATGGCGCGGCGGCGAGCCGGAGGGGAACCTTTGGCCTATGTCCTTGGAGAGGCCGGATTCTATGGAAGATCGTTTGCGGTGGAGCCGGGGTGCCTCGTTCCCCGGCCGGAAACAGAGCTTCTCGTGGAAGAGGCGCTGGAGCGGCTTCCCGAGCAAGGGACATTTCTCGACTGGGGGACGGGAAGCGGCTGTATCGCCGCGACGCTTGTGCTCGAATGTCCCACCGCCCGAGGCTTCGCTCTCGAAGCTTCTCCCCGTGCAGTGGTTACCGCGTGGCACAATTTTCGACGCCATGGCCTCCTTCCTGCGGTGACGCTCCTCCATTCCTCCACCTGTGATGCGCTTCCCTCTGCCTGCATGGACATGGTGCTCGGCAATCCTCCCTATATTCCGACGGCTCGAATCCCTTATCTCATGAGAGAGGTGCGCGATTTCGAACCTCATTCGGCGCTCGACGGAGGCGTGGACGGCCTTGACGCCTACCGTTCCTTGTTGCCTGCCGCGACGCGACTTCTTCGCCCTGGGGGGTGGCTTCTCCTGGAGATCGGTGGGGAGGAACACGTGGCGCCGCTTCGCGATCTCGAGGATGGGCTTATCTTTTGTGGAAGCCGACCCGATCTGAACGGTCATATCCGCGTTCTTTTATGGCGTAAAGGGGAGAAGATAGCGTAAAATAACTCCGTAGCCTGTCGTGCGAGAGGCGCGACAGGAAAGCTTTTTTCTTTACCTGTGTGCTCGAAAAAGGGCAGATCTTTCTTGTCAGCGACTGGGAGGTCGATTGTCATGGAAAAGCGTGAACTCGTCATTCTCGGTGCCGGTCCTGCAGGCATGACGGCCGCCATTTACGGAAAGCGTTCCGGGCTGGATGTCCTTGTGCTTGAAAAGGGAATCCCCGGGGGGCAGATCGCGATAACCGACGAGATTGAAAATTGGCCGGGCGTGGTTCACGCCACCGGAGCGGAGCTCGCTGAATCCTTCCGTCGCCACGCGGAGAAGTTCGCTCCCGAATTTAGGGATGCGACCGTGACGAGAATCGAACTTCGGGACGGGATGAAGGTTCTCGTCACGGAAAAAGAAGAGATCGAGGCGGAGGCCATCATTCTCGCCACGGGGGCTACGTTCAAGAAACTCGGATGCCCCGGTGAGGCGGAATTCGCCGGACGGGGCGTGAGCTATTGCGCCGTGTGCGATGGAGCCTTCTTTCAGGACGTGGAGATTGCCGTGGTAGGCGGGGGAAACACCGCAGTGGAAGAGGCGGTGTATCTTACGCAATTCGCGTCGAAGGTCTACATCATCCATCGGAGGGATTCCTTCCGTGCCGACAAGATGGCGGTGGAAAGGGCACTTGGGAATTCGAAGATCGTTCCGGTCTGGAACAGTGTCGTGGAAAGCATTCAGGGATCGGACATGGTGGAAAAGCTTGTCATTCGGAACGTGAAATCCGGGGAAATCTCGGAGCTGCCCGTGGAGGGCGTGTTCGTCTTCACGGGTATGGTGCCGAATACGGAGTGCGTGAAGGGCCTCGTGAAGACCACGGAACAGGGGTGGATCCTCACGGATGAAAAGATGGAAACCTCCGTGGAAGGGCTCTTTGCGGCGGGAGATGTCCGGGACAAATACCTGCGGCAGGTCGTGACCGCCGCAGGCGACGGTGCGATTGCCGCTATGGCCTCCTATGCCTATATTTCGGAGCAGGTGCACCTGCGCGGCCTTCTCCTCGACCCCGAACACGTGGTGGCGCTCTTCTTCTCGAGCGTCGACGAGAAGCAGATGCGCCTTGTCGATGACGCGGAAAAATGGCTCGCCGCCTCGGGGAAACGTGCCGTTCTCGTGGATGGCTACAGAAATGCGAAAATGGTGGAAAAATTGGGTCTTGCCGGATTGCCTCTCTTGGTTGAACTGCGGAAAGGGAACGTGGCGAGTTCCAGGACGTTTTCTTCCACGGCGGATCTTCAGTCCGTGCTCTCGTAGGCCGGAGAGCGCCATCGCACGCCGCGGATTTCCCGTTTTGGAGGTGGTGCAGTTTTGATCGTGACCGTAACGTTGAACCCCGCCGTTGACGAAGAGTACCTTCTCCCGGAGTTCCGACCGGGAGGTTGGTCTAGGGCGACTCATGTTGATCGTTCTCCCGGAGGTAAAGGGATCAATGTTTCCATGATCCTGAGCCAGCTCGGCTGCGAGTCGGCGGCGATGGGGTTTTTGGCCGGCTTCACGGGAGAGTACGTCAGGGATGTTCTTCGCCGTCATCGAATCACCACGAATTTCGTCCACGTTCCCGGGGAGACGCGGACGAACGTCTATATCGTCGACGAGATCGGTCACATCGAGACGGGCATCGCCGAACTCGGTCCCTATATTCCCGAGGATGCCCTGGGTCGTTTGGTGACGAATTTCGACAGAATGCTTCATCGCGCCCACCTGGTCTCGATAGGCGGCTCCCTGCCGCCGGGAGTGCCCCAGGATTTCTACCGGGAACTCGTCAGAAACGCGAAAGCCAAGGGAATTCCCACGTTCATCGACGCGGCGGGTGCCCCGCTCATGGCGGCGCTCGAAGCAGGGCCGACCGTTGCCAAGATAGATCACCGATTCATGGCCCGTGTGGCGGGTATCCCCCTGACTTCCATCGACAATCTGATCGAGATCGTGTCAAAGGTGCACGATCAAGGCGTGGAGTACGCGGTCACCTCGTACCGAAGCTACGGCGACGTGTTCTTCACACCGGGAGGCATCTACCTGGCGGCGCTGGATCGAAGGGATTTCGTCTCCATGTTCGGTGCGGGCGATGCGCTTATGGCGGGACTTGTCGTCGCCTACGACGAAAGGATGTCCGCGGAGGAGTGTGTGCGCTTCAGCATGGCCTGCGCCTACGAGGATTCCCTGCACGTGGAAAAAGGGGTTCGGAGCAGGGCGGCCGTGGAGGCTCTCATGGACAAGATCGAAGTGGAAAAGCTTTCCTGACGTGCCTGTCCGGGCGAGAACGTCACGAGGAGGGACATCATGCGGATCGGAGATGTGATGGATCGGGATCTCACCGCTATCGCACCGGATTCTCCGGTTTCCGAAGCCATCGAAGTGCTGTCGCGACATCGACTGACGGGGGTTCCCGTGGTCGACGAGGAAGGGCACGTTCTCGGCTTCATCAGTGAGAAGGACATCATCAAGGCGGCGTTGCCGGGGTATTTCGAATATCTCCAGGACTCTTCCTTCATCCCCGACTTCGACCAGTTCCAGGCGCGTCTGCGGCGCATCAGCCGCGAGCCCGTCCAGCGTTTCATGGTCAAAAAGGTTGCCACCTTCAAGGAAGAGGACAGTGATTTCAGCGTCGCCATGACGCTCATACAGCAGAACATCAAGAGAGCTCCCGTCCTCCGTGAGGGAGTTCTCGTCGGTGTGGCGAACAGGGCGGACCTTTTGGAACGACTCATGGCAGACGGGACCGGGAAATGACCTGTGTGAGGGGGTTTGATCACGATAATTCGTGCCCCTGGGACCACCGATAACGAACAAGGGAGGGATGGGGCATGAACGACGAAAAAAAGGTACAGAAGGCTCAGGAAGCGTATCGGGCCAACCAAATACAGACTGCATCGCGGGAACAGCTGCTCCTGATAACCTATGACATCGGCATCAATGCGTGCAAAGCTGCCGAGGAGGCCCTCCGGAAAAATGAGGTAGAGGCTGTGAACGAGAATCTCAAACGTGCTCAGGCGGTTCTCCGCGAACTGATGATAACGCTTGATGTCGAGACGGGCGGAGAAGTGGCACAGAATCTTCTGCGCCTCTATGATTTTATGTATTATCGCCTTGTTGACGCGAATGTACGTAAAGACGTCCTTCTGGTGGTTGCCGTTCGAGAAATGTTCCAGGAATTGCGCAACACTTGGGTGGAAGTCATAGAAAAACTGAAAGCGGAAGAGCTTTTGGTGAAACAGGAAGAAGTCCGCACCTCGCCGGTTTCTGCAGTCTCCCAGAGCGGACATCAAGGAGGGGTGGACTTTGCCGGATGAATTGAAGGAGCAACTCCACGAATTGCTTCTCCTGGAAAAGGCGCTGTACGAAGAATTGGACGGCATGGTCGGCGAGGAGGAGCGCTCTGTTCAAGAAGAGAACTGGAGCGCTCTGTTGGCGATTCTGCAGGACAAGCAGAGCCTTATCTCCCGTCAGGAAATCCTCCAGGAATCCTGGAACGGCTTTTCCTCTCTCCTTGACGTGCATGGCGGTCGGGAGAGTCCGGCTTTTTGGGATGCCGTGGCGAAGCGGGTCGGAGAGAGTGCGTACAAGGAAATGAAAGCCCTCATCCACGAGCTTCGTTCCCTCGCTGCGGGAACTCTCGAACGAGAACGGCGCGTCCAGGAGACCCTTGAGAACCACCTTGAGGATCTGCGGAAACGGATGCTTCAGATGCAACAGGGTAAACAGGCATTCCAAGGATACCTGAAGAGTGGTTCCTCCATCGCACAACCAAGGAGCAGTTTCGATAGCGCCCCGAAAAAAACGCTTCCGTGAAGATGACGATGTTTGTCGTCTTGATTTTGCCGCAGATGTTTTCGTTGCCCTCTCGTTCTGTTCCCTTTATACGGCGATCCTTCGGACAAACTCCGTTCCGCTTCGTTTTTCCGTGGTTCGCCGTTTTTCTTGTGTTGTGTCTTCCCGCAGCGACGTTCGCAGGTACTGGTGGAACCTCTTCCACATCCGGGCCGGAATTGAAGAAAGAGATCGAACTGGGCCAAAAAGTCGCCGCGGAAGTCGAGGGGCACTGGAATCGCATCGTCGATCCCGTAAAGACCGCCCATGTGTCCATGGTCGCGGAGAAACTGATCCCCCATCTGGAACGTCCTCTCCCTTTCGAGGTCCGTC
>NZ_JARKPW010000208.1:0-6019 GCF_029975095.1 Aminiphilus sp. | reverse complement strand
TGGAAATGGTCATGCCCGGGGACAACTCGCAGTTCGAAGTGAAGCTGATCGTGCCCATCGCCATGGAGGAAGGACTGCGATTCGCCGTGCGCGAAGGCGGTCGTACCGTCGGCGCCGGTGTGGTCACGCAGATCCTCGACTAGGCAGCGCTCCGGCGGAAAGAGGAAGGATCAATGGCTGACAATATCGGACTTCAGTGTACAGAATGCAAGCGGCGCAATTATGTTACTACGGTGAACAAGAAGAAGCAGACGAAGAAGCTGGAGAAGAAAAAGTTTTGCAAGTTCTGTAAGGGGCATACCTTGCACAAGGAGACAAAGTAAGGTATAATCCCTTCCGTTGCGCAGGTCCGTAGCTCAATTGGCAGAGCACTGGTCTCCAAAACCGGGGGTTGCAGGTTCGAGTCCTGCCGGGCCTGCCAGATATCTGATACACGTTCGCGTCGCAGACTGGGGGCCGTCGTAGGTGGACAAGTTGTTTGAGTTTCTTCGCGAAGCCAAGGCTGAGCTCAAGAAGGTCACCTGGCCGAGTAAGCAGCAGGTATGGTATTCCACGCTCATCGTCATTGCCGTGACCTTTATGGTGGCTGCCTATCTGGGTGTGGTAGACATGCTTCTTACCGCAGTTTTCACGCGAATTCTCAGCTAGGTTCGCATCCTTTCAAAAGATTGTCTTGTTTGGGGGGTGAGGGGGCCGTGCGGCCCCCTTTTAAGTGATGAAGGAAAATCGCGAACGACGCTGGTACATCATACAGACCTATTCCGGATACGAAAACAAGGTCAAGGCCAACCTTGAGCAGCGTATCGCCACTATGGGTATGGAGGACAAGATCTACAACGTCCTCGTTCCCGTAGAAGAGCGGGTCTACGTCAAGGAAGGGAAGACCAAGCGGATGCGCCGCAAGGTCTTCCCCAGTTATGTCCTGGTGGAGATGGTTCTGGAGGACCAATCCTGGTTCGTGGTGCGCCACACACCGGGGGTGACGGGTTTCGTCGGAGCGGGCAACCACCCCATCCCGCTCTCGGAGCGCGAAGTCCAGGATATTATGGCGAAGATCGGCAAGGATACGGCCAAACCGAAGATCGAGATCGACCTCAAGCCCGGCGATACGGTTCGCGTGAAAGAAGGTCCCTTCGAGGGACAGGCGGGCCCCGTGGTGGAAGTGCTGACGGACAAGGGCAAGGTCAAGTTCTCCGTCACCGTTTTCGGACGAGAGACGCTCGTCGAGGCCGACTACACGGAGCTGGAGAAGCTCTGAACATAGAGTCGTCGGAACGACGGCCAGAGGAGGGAAACATCTGACATGGCGAAAAAAGTGATCGGAGAAATCAAGCTCCAGCTTCCAGCGGGCAAGGCGACGCCGGCGCCTCCCGTGGGACCGGCGCTTGGTCAGCACGGCGTTAACATCATGGAGTTCGTGAAGCAGTTCAACGCGAAGACGGCGGATCAGGTTGGAATGATCATCCCCGCAGTGATCACCGTGTACGCGGACCGCAGCTTCACCTTCATCCTCAAGACGCCGCCTGCGAGCGTTCTGATCAAGAAGGCTGCGGGTCTGGAGAGGGGTTCCGGCGAACCCAACAAAACCAAGGTCGGTAAGGTGACCAGGAAACAGGTGGAGGAGATCGCCAAGCTGAAGATGCCCGATCTCAACGCCAATACCGTGGAGGCTGCCATGGAGATGATCATGGGAACCGCCCGGTCCATGGGCGTGGAGATTGCGGACTGACGGATCCGGCCGAAAGGACGGGTCGTGGGAGGGAGCGATTTCGCTCCCGCAGGGACCACGAGGAGGCAGGAAGATGGCTAAGATGGGCAAGCGCTACAAGGGATTGCTGGAAAAAGTGGAGGCGACGAAGCTCTACGGATTCCGCGAGGCTGTTCTTCTGGTGAAGGAAATTGCGAACGCGAAATTCGACGAATCGGTGGAGCTCCATGTTCGCCTGGGCGTCGATCCCCGTCACGCGGACCAGCAGGTCCGCAGCACCGTTGTGCTTCCCCATGGAACGGGAATCACGAAGAAGGTGCTCGTCATTGCCTCGGGGGAAAAGCAGAACGAGGCACTTGAGGCTGGCGCGGACTTCGTCGGAGGCGAGGACATGGTCGCGAAAATCCAGGGCGGATGGCTGGATTTCGACGCGGTCATCGCTACGCCGGACATGATGAAAAGCCTGGGACGCTTGGGCAAGATTCTCGGTCCCCGGGGCATGATGCCCAGTTCCAAGACCGGAACCGCAACGACCGAAGTCGCCGATGCGGTGAAGGAAATCAAGGCTGGACGTGTTGAATTCCGTGTTGACAAATTCGGCATCATCCACAACGGCGTCGGCAAGGTCAGTTTCGAGAAGGAGAACCTCGTGGAGAACGCCGTCACGCTGCTTCGGGCGATCGTCAAGGCCAAGCCTTCCGCAGCGAAAGGGCAGTACATCAAGAGCCTCACCGTCACGAGCACGATGGGCGTGCCCGTCAAGGTGGATCCCAACGCGGCACAGAAAGAAGTCGTTGTGACGGAATAGGAGCATTTTCGTTCGGATATGCTACAATAACACTCCATTTCGGGACTGAAGACAGCAGGTGCATGTCTTTCGCTCAAGTTTCCTTCGGGAGAGCCTGCCGAGGTCCGGGAAAAGGTGTCGTGCACCGAGAAGTCTTCTTCTCGATCGTCTCGTCATCTCCCGGGGCCTCGGTCCCGGGAGATTTTTTTCGAGAGGAGGTGACTTCATGCCGACAGAAGCCAGAATGCAGCAGGTATCCATGCTCCGAGAACTGCTCCAGCGCAGCGAAGCGGTGTTTATCGTCGAATACCGCGGAATGAACGTGAAAAAGATGACGGCCGTTCGTGCCAAAGTTCGTGAGGCCGGTGGCGAGATGAAGATCGCGAAGAACACGCTGTTCCGGATCGCTCTCGCGGAGGAAAACTCTCCGGTTCCCGAGGAGATGACTGCGGGAGCCAATGCTTTCACCATGGCCTACGGAGATGTGACGGCCGTTGCCAAGGCCCTTCGTGACTTCTCGAAAGAGAAGGGGAACGAGATGCTCATCATCAAGGGCGGCATCATGGGACAGCATGTCCTGGATCAACAGCAGGTTCTCGCGCTCGCGGATCTCCCGAGCCGGGAGGTTCTCTTGGCCCAGGTGGTGGGAACCATCGCAGCGCCCTTGCGGAGCCTCGTCACGGTCCTCTCCGGTCCCATGCGGGGATTCGTCACGTGTCTGTCTCAGATCAAGGACGAAAAGGAAAAGGCCGCATGACGGCACCTTTTTCCGTGTGAAAAAACGTCGGCGTCAGAAAGAGCGGCGAGTGACGCAAGGTCATGAAGGCAGCCGCGGGTGTTTCCTCGGTGAAAACCGGAGGCGAAAATCAGGGATGATTCCCTAATCGAAAAAAGGAGAGTGACTTGGATGACCCGTGAGGAGATCATCAAGGCGATTGAGGAAATGAGCGTTCTCGAGCTGTCCCAGCTCGTAAAGGATCTGGAGGAGAAGTTCGGCGTGTCTGCCTCGGCACCTGCTATGGCCATGCCCATGATGATGCCCGGCATGGGCGCTGCTGCTGCCCCCGCCGAGGAGGAGAAGACGGAGTTCGACGTGGTTCTCAAGGGCGCCGGTTCCAACAAGATCGGCGTCATCAAGGTTGTCCGGGAACTCACTGGTCTCGGACTGAAGGAAGCCAAGGAACTCGTGGACAACGCCCCCAAGCCCGTGAAGGAAGCTGCTTCCAAGGACGAGGCCGAGGACATCAAGAAGAAGCTCGTCGAGGCCGGTGCCGAGGTGGAGCTCAAGTAGCGCGCAGTGCCTGTTCTGAAGGCCGCCCTCAAGGGCGGCCTCTTTTTTTGCCGCTTTTCCGCTGCGGATGGGACGGGACGACTCGACCAGGCTGCATTCCCTCCCATCATATGGAGAGTTGTGTGGCGCTAAGGTGTGCAAAAAAGTTTTCTTAGTGTTCGGCGGTCGCCTGCGGGGATTGGCCGAACTTTGGATACGCGGCACAGTGTTCTGTCGGGGTGCGTCAAAAGCGTAAGAATCTGATGTCGTTTTTGAAATGACGACAAAATTTCGGGAACCACTTCTTGCTTCCCGAAAGAGTGGACGGTATCATACAAATTCATATCCCTCCGATGCAGATCTTCCCGAAAATCGATGGATCCGAAAACTGGAAACGGGGTGATCCCTTGAACGCCGCAGCTCTCAAGGAATGGATTCGCAACTATGGCCGGGTACCTCTTCTCGACGGTGCCATGGGTACGTTGCTCGCCGAAAGGGGATGGCTTCCTCCCGCACTGCCCGAGGAGATGAACCTTGGAGATCCCGAGGCGGTCGGGCAGGTGCACAAGGCCTATCTCGCCGCGGGATGCGTCATCATCGAGACCAATACCTTCGGTGGCAGCGCTCAGAAATTGAAAGAACGAGGGCTTGCGGAGCGGACTTTTCAAATTAATGCCGCTGCCGCTTCGATTGCCCGAAGGGCTGCCGGAAAAGGGGCGTTGGTGGCTGGTTCCGTGGGGCCCCTCGGCGAGTTGCTCAAACCCTACGGAACCCTTTCCTTCGAAGATGCCTACCGGGCTTTTCTGCCGCAGATGCAGGGACTGGCCGAAGGTGGAGCGGACTTTTTTCTCATTGAGACCATGATGGATCTG
Source organism: Aminiphilus sp. (assembly GCF_029975095.1). Taxonomy (NCBI): domain Bacteria; kingdom Thermotogati; phylum Synergistota; class Synergistia; order Synergistales; family Aminiphilaceae; genus Aminiphilus; species Aminiphilus sp. The sequence continues at coordinate 1,382 of NZ_JARKPW010000208.1, read as the reverse complement.
CAGGAGGCCAAGGCGGCGGTTCTCGCGGCCAAGGATGCCGCGCCGGACATGGCCTTCGTGGTGAGTTTCACCTTCGACAATCACGAGTGCACCGTCACGGGAACTCCTCCGGAGGTCGCGGCGGACTGGGCCCGCTGTATGGGGGCCGCGGGTGTCGGAGCGAATTGCGGCATGGGGCCGGACCGCTATCTTCCTGTGGTGCCCCGTCTTGCCGCGCATGCGGGCATTCCCGTGTTCATCTACGCCAACGCGGGGCTTCCGAACGACCCTAACCGGTTCGACCCCGCGGCGTTTGCCAAGGTCGGGCAGGCCCTCGTGCAGGCCGGAGCCAATGTCATCGGAGGCTGCTGCGGCACGACGCCCCAGCATATGGCGGCGCTCTCCGAGGTGGTGCGCCGTATTTCCGCGCCGAAGGTACGGGACATTCACCACGCCACGCTCACGAGCCGGAGCCGAACCGTTCCCGTGGGAGGGCAGCATCCCTTGGCCCTGGTGGGAGAACGCATCAACGTGTGGCGCAAATCACCTCTCCGAGACGAGGTTGCCCAGTACAAATGGGAGCTTCTCCGCGAGGAGGCACGTCTCCAGGCCGCTGCGGGAGCCCATGTGATCGATGTGAACGTCACACTGCCGGAGATCGACCAGCCCAGGGCCATGCGCGAGGCCGTGCTCGCGGTGGAACATGCCTGCGCGGCGCCTCTCTCCCTGGATAGCGACAATCTGGATCTCGTCGAAGCCGGACTTGCCGTGTGCACGGGAGTACCCCTGGTGAATTCCGTTTCCGCAAAAGGAGACCAGCTTGAGCGGGGGTTGCGTCTCGCGAAACGTTTCGGGGCGTCTCTGGTGGTGCTTGCCATCGACGACGAAGGAATTCCCGAGACGGCGGATCGGCGCCTCGGCGTGGTGCGCCGTATCATGGAGACTGTGGATGCCCTCAGGTTTCCTCGGAGTTCCGTCTTTCTGGATGTGCTCACCCTTACCGTAGGAGCGGAGGGAAAAGCACCCACGGTCACGCTGGACGTGCTTCGCCGGGTGCGGACCTTGGGATGTTCCACGATCCTGGGTATCAGCAACGTCTCCCACGGCATGCCCGTCAGAAACCTCCTGAACAGAACCTTTCTCGCCATGGCCATGGGCAGCGGGCTCGACGCGGTCATCGCGAATCCTTTGGACGAGGAACTCCTCGCCACCATAGCGGCGGGAAATCTTCTCGTCGGGCACGATCCCCAGGCCCGAAACTATCTCGCCTTTGCTCCCCGCTATCAGGGGCCACCTTCCCGAAGTGGACCTCCGGAGTCTCCGGGAAGCGCTGCCGTTTCTCCCGCACCGGAAGCGACAGCGCCTTGCTCGGTGTCTTCCGCCGACCCCTGGGAGGGGCTCCG
>NZ_JARKPW010000005.1:0-10069 GCF_029975095.1 Aminiphilus sp. | reverse complement strand
GACGAGTCCTCCCGTCTGGACGCTGCCGAGCAGAATCGTCTCCACCTGTCCCAAGGTCTGAAAGGGCGTCTCCTGCTGCCCTCCCGCCTCGTCCGCACGCGCGGGAACGACGGCAAAGAGCACCGCTGCGCAAAGGGACAGCGCAAAGAGGATTTTCCCGACCTCATTGATTTTCCTGTTCCATTGCCTCACTCGAATCCCTCCTCGTTCGGTGCGCTCTGTCGTCACCCCTGAGGCGCACCTTTTCCAGTCACTTTCATTGCCGCGGCGACGAAATCCCGGAAGAGCGGATGGGGGCGAACCGGACGCGACGTGAACTCCGGATGGAACTGGACACCCACAAACCAGGGATGTCCCTCCAACTCCACGATCTCCACGAGATCCCTTCCCTGGCAAACTCCCGCCGTCATGAGCCCCTCCCGGGCCAGGCGCTCCCGGTACTCGTTGTTGAATTCGTAGCGGTGACGATGCCGTTCCCGAATCACGCTCTTCTTGTACGCCTCGTGGGACCTGCTGCCCTGAACGAGCTCGCAGGTATATCCTCCCAACCGCATGGTACCACCCAGATCGGAAATCGTCCTCTGTTCTTCCAGAAGATGGATTACGGGATTCGGCGTACCCGGATCGATTTCGGAGCTGTGTGCTGCGGCGATACCACAGACATTCCGGGCGAACTCCACCACCGCAACCTGCATTCCGAGGCAGAGCCCGAAGAAGGGGATTTTCTTGGTTCTCGCGTATCCCGCCGCGGCGATCTTTCCTTCAATGCCTCGGCTTCCGAACCCTCCGGGGACGAGAATGCCCTGCACGCCCGCAAGCCACCTTTCGGTGCCGTCCCGCTCCACATCCTCCGCCTCCACATGCCGGAGCACGAGCTTCGCGCCCCCCGCCGCCGCCGCATGCCGCAACGCCTCCACCACGCTCAAGTAGGCGTCCTTGTGGCTCACGTATTTCCCGACCATGGCGATTTCGACTTCCGATTCGGGATCGGTGCAACGATGATCGAATTCTCTCCAGTCCATCAGATCGGGTTCCTGTGCCGTGGAAATTCCAAGCTGCCGCAGCACGAGCATATCCACTCCCTGGTCGTGGAGGGTCAACGGAATTTGATAAATGCTGGATGCGTCGAGAGCCTCCACGACGGCCTCCTTCCGAACATTGCAGAAAAGCGCGATCTTGTCCTTGATGTCGCCTTCCAGAGGAAACTGGGCCCGGCAGACGATGATGTCCGGCTGGATACCGATGCGACGCAGCTCGTTCACGCTGTGCTGGGTGGGCTTGGTCTTCAGTTCTCCCGCAGCAGCGATGAACGGAACGAGGGTGACATGGCAGTAGAGCACGTTCCCTCGCCCGACACGCCCGGCCACCTGTCGGATAGCTTCGAGGTAGGGAAGCCCCTCGATATCCCCCACCGTTCCGCCGATCTCGGCGATGAGCACGTCGTTTCCGTCCGCCACCTTCAGGATGTGCTCCTGTATCTCGTTGGTAATATGGGGAATCACCTGCACCGTCGCCCCAAGATACCGTCCCCTGCGCTCTTTGGCAATGACGGACGAATAGATTTTCCCCGTGGTGATATTGTTGTCGGAGGAGAGGCTCAGATCCAGAAAGCGCTCGTAATGCCCGAGATCAAGGTCCGTCTCGGCACCGTCCTCGGTGACGAACACTTCTCCATGCTGAAAAGGATTCATCGTCCCCGCATCCACGTTGAGATAGGGATCCATCTTGATCACGGAAACCCGAAGCCCCCGACGCTTGAGAAGCACCCCAAGCGAAGCGGCGGTAATCCCCTTCCCCAAGGAAGAAACCACTCCACCCGTCACAAAAATGAATTTCGTCATCTCTTCTCCTCCCCTACAAGGCGCCTCAGCGCTTCAGTCACTGAAAACGATTCTGTTCCTTCCTCTTCCCTTAGCCGCATAAAGCCGTGCGTCCGCAAGCGCCAAAAGGTTCTGGGACTCGGAAACACAATCACGCACGGCCTCCGAGATACCGCAGCTCACCGTCACCTGGAGCCTGCCGAATTGCGTGTTCCACGCCTCTGACGCCAGTGTCTTCCGGATTTTCTCACATGCGACCACCGCATCTTTCAGAGACGTCCCGGGCATGAGCAAAAGGAACTCCTCACCTCCGAAGCGGCAGGGCATCCCCATCTGTTCCGCGTACCGCCGGAGTATTTCCCCGAACCGGCCGAGAACCACGTCCCCCGCGACATGGCCATGCATGTCGTTCACGGTCTTGAAATGGTCGAGATCGAAAAAGGCCAGCGCGTATTCCCCGCCGCGAAGACGGTGCCGCTCCCAGGACGCCTCGAATTCGCGCAGACAGCACCGTTTGTTTCTCAATCCCGTGATCTCGTCGAAGAGCGCTTCCTGCTTCCATCGTTGCATCCGGCTCCAGAGGGACCACGTCCCCGCCAGCCGGTTCATGAAGGTGCGCAGGTAGTCCACCCGTCTTCCGGTAAAGACATGAGCCTCCGCAGCACCGAACGTTCCGACGAGACGGAACGCATCGTCTCCGCCTCGGGCCGGAACGGCCGCATACCCCCGGAAACGGTTCCCCTTGAGGTCACTGAAGACAATCACCCGATCCTGCTCCATGGCGAGGGCACGAAGTCCCCTGCCGAGAAGGAAGGATTCTTCCTCGTAAAGGTCGAAGGGAACGTCCTCCCCCGCCAGAAGAAGCTTCACCTGAAATTTTTCCCAATCCATGCCCCATACTGAAGAAGCGGAGAAGGGAACGATCCGTCGCAGCTGCAACAACGCCTCGCCGGTGAACCGGAGCGGATCGGCATCGTCCCGTTCGAGCATCTGTCCCAGGAGGTTTCCCGTTCCGGAAAGCCGCAGCGCGCTCTCCACAATGCCGATGTGATGCTCCCGTCCCCAGGCTTTTCCCAGCAGGGAAGCGAGATCGGCAAGATAGGGATGATCCACCGCGGAGAGCTTTCTCCCCCAGAGCGTCCAAAGGGCGAGCACACCGAAAAATCGCTCCCCGTCCCGGATGGGGACGAGAAGCGACGGTGCATCCTTCAAGGCGAGTTTATAGGGATACTTGGCCGAGACGAGACGTTCGAGAAAAGGGCGGATCCGCTCGAGCACATCCTCGGGATCCGGAACGGAACGGGACGCGACGGATCGCCACTCGGAGCGGACCTCGTCCGGAGCGGCGACAACCAGGGCACGGACCTGTCTTCCCGCGAGGCCGAGTGCACCGAGACAGGCCGAGACGCCCTTTTCAAAGCCGAATCGGAGCAGAAGCGTGCTCCATCGATCATGCAATCTGAGACTGGTCCACCGAGGACTGTCCACGGTCATCGTCCTCCTCAACAAAACGGCGGGCCAGGAGAGACGCGCCCTCCTGGCCCGGAAAGATCCTCCGGCGCAGCGCCTCAGCGCAAGACCCGCATAGGATTGATCGGCGAGTTGTTCACCCGTACCTCGAAGTGGAGATGCGTTCCCGTGGCCCTTCCGCTCGCGCCGACCCGGGCGATAGCCTTCCCCTGGGAGACGGACTGCCCCTTCTTCACCAGAAGACTGTTGCAGTGCGCGTAAATGGTCGTGTACCCTCCGCCGTGGTTCAGCACGACCACCCGGCCGTATCCTCCCATCCAGCCGGCAAAGACCACTGTGCCGTTCTTGGATGCCACGATGGTCTGCCCCCGGGGAGCGCGAACATCGATCCCCGTGTGGAAGTCCCGACGTTTCGTGAAAGGATCTCTTCGCCAGCCGAAGGGGCTGCTCACCCGACCACGAACAGGCCAGACGAACCCCCTCGCGGTAACGCGTCCGCCCGATCCGGCGATGGAGGCACCACTGCCACCGCCCTCGCGGACCACGGTAATGGGCTTCGCCCCGGGAAGAAAGACGTTTTTCCCCTCCTGAAGCGCCGCGTCCTTCCCCAGACCGTTGGCGGCAAGAACGGCCTCGGGATGCACGCCGTACCGTTCGGCGAGTTTTTTCAGGGAATCACCCTTTTTGATCTTGTAGACCACACCGTCCTGATTGGGAATGCGCATGGACGTCCCCGGTTTGAGCACGTCCGGATCCTTGAGGTCGTTGCAGCCGAAAAGGGTGTTGATGTCCAGGCCGAAGGCGCTCGCGATGGACCAGAGGCTGTCTCCCTGCCTCACCGCATAGTCCGTGAACTTCACGGGTTCCGCCTGGCGCCGTTTTTCTTCCTCTTCCAGTTTGCGTCGTTCCAGCTCCTCAAGGACGGCGTTCACGTCCTCGGGGTTCTTCGGAATGAGAAGCTCCTGTCCGACGCTGAGACGATCGGGGTTCTTCAACGCATTGGCCTTGACGATGAGCGCCGCGTCGATCTGATATTTTCCGGAGATCCCCGAGAGGGTGTCCCCGTTAGCCACCACATGGCGATTCCACGACGGAGATTCTTCCTCCAGCCGCACCTCCTCGTCGCCGGAGAGCGCTTCCGGTTCCGTACCCCCTCCGGTCACCGGCTCGGTCGGTCGCTGGGCATCCGCCCCGGTCTCCACTTCCTCGAGGACCACATCTTCCTTGAGAACGAAGGGCCTTTCAGCCTGAAGAGGCCCTATTCCCTTGAGAAGCAGCGCCGTCTGTCCGGCACCTCCCTCCTCCTCTCCGGGGGGAGACACATCCACCAGGATGTATCCGGATTCCTCGCCTCCGGGCATCTTCGCCGCCAGCGGAGACATGCCTTTGGCACCCGCTTTTTCCGCCGCAGCGACGGAGAGATACACCGTGCCGCTCAGCATGCACAACACCAGGACCCAGAGGCCCACCCGAATTCTGCGTTTGAAAATGCGTTCTCGCACCCTTGCCAAGGCATTCCCTCCCTTGGTGGACGGCCTGAGCGGAAAAAACACGGACGAGAACTCAGGCTCCCTTGATCGTATTGAGAAAGTCCCTGTTCGTGGATGCCTGCTTGAGCTTGTCGATGATAAGGCCCAGCGCCTCCGCCTCGTCCACACTGCCGACGCGGCGCCGCAGAATCCACACCCGCTGTAGTTCGTCCTCTCCGAGAAGCAGTTCCTCCCGCCGCGTTCCGGAACGCGCGATGTCGATGGCGGGGAAAACACGCTGCTCCGCGAGTTTTCTGGTGAGGTGCACTTCCATATTGCCGGTACCCTTGAACTCTTCGTAGATCACTTCGTCCATCCGGCTCCCGGTCTCGACGAGGGCCGTTCCGATGATGGTGAGACTCCCCCCGTCTTCTATGTTTCGCGCAGCGCCGAAGAACCGCTTGGGAAAATAGAGGGCCGCCGGGTCCATGCCTCCCGAGAGGGTCCGTCCCGAAGGCGGAACCACCAGATTGGACGCCCGGGCAAGGCGCGTGATGGAGTCGAGAAGAAGGACCACGTCCTTCCCCACCTCCACGAGCCTCTTGGCCTTCTCCAACGCAAGGTTGGCCACCCGCATGTGCTCCTCCGCAGGCCGGTCGAAAGTGGAGGCGATGATCTCTCCGTCCACCGAGCGGGCCATGTCCGTGACTTCCTCGGGACGCTCGTCGATGAGAAGAACCATGAGGATGACTTCCTGATGGTTTGTGGTGATGGCGTTGGCAAGCTGCTTGAGAAGCGTTGTTTTTCCGGCCTTCGGGGGAGAAACAAGAAGGGCCCGTTGTCCTTTTCCGATGGGAGAGAAAAGATCTACGAGGCGTGGAGCGATCTGACGAGCCTCCGTCTCGAGACGGAGGCGTTGGTTCGGAAAGATGGGGACCAGATGCTCGAAATGGGGACGCCTCCTTGCCGCTTCGGGGTCCGAGAAATTCACCAGTTCGACCCGGAGAAGCGCCTCGTAATGCTCCTGGTCCTTGGGAGCCCGAATGACACCCCAGACGACATCGCCGTTGCGGAGCCCGAACCGGCGGATCTGGGACGCGGAGACGTAAATGTCGTGATCGCTCGGAAGAAGCCCCTTCGGACGAAGAAACCCGTATCCCTCCGCGAGCACTTCGAGCGTTCCACCCCCGAAACGGTGTCCCATCTTCTCCGATTGCTCCTTGAGGATGGCCACCACCAGATCGTCCTTGCGGAGCGCCGACGCTCCCGTGACACCCACTTCTCTGGCGACTTTCCGGAGTTCCGTCACATTGAGGCCGCAAAGGGCACCGAAAGAATGCTTCGGCCTGGCCGTACCGGCCTTGACGGATTCGGCGGCCTCAAGCGAGCCGTTTTCCTCCATATCGGGCTGCGGCGGAAGCACCGCGTCCTGTTTCGGGGGTTGTGCGTTCTGCGCATCAGCCATGGAGGCTTCCATTCTCCGATGCGGGGCATCTGTTCGAGCGTCTCCAGTCCTCAAGGAACCGTTCGATGCCGGACGTGGTGAGAGGATGATCGAAAAGCTGCCGGAGGACCTTGAAAGGCAGAGTGGCGATATGCGCTCCTGCCGCCGCCGCATCCGCCACATGCCGGGGATGCCTGACGCTCGCGGCGATGATCTCCGTGTCGATTCCCTGGACATCGTAGATGCCGGCGATCTCCTCCACCAATCCGATGCCATGCTCTCCCACATCGTCGAGCCTTCCCAGAAAGGGACTCACGTAGGTCGCACCCGCCGCCGCGGCGAGAAGGGCCTGCTGGGGAGAGAAGACCAGCGTCACATTCGTGGCGATTCCCTTTGCCGTCAGTCGGCGTACCGCTCCCATTCCCTCGGGGGTCATGGGGATCTTCACCACAACGTTCGGAGCGATTGCAGCGAGGGGCAACGCCTCGGCAACCATACCCTCGGTATCGAGAGAAAGAACTTCCGCACTGACCGGACCTTCAACGAGAGCACAAATTTCGCGGATTCGGTCGGCGAACACGACCCCTTCCTCTCTGGCGACGAGAGTGGGATTCGTGGTGACACCGCTCACGACACCCCAGGCGACGCCTTTTCGAATCTCTTCAAGGTTCGCCGTATCCAGAAAAAAGCGCATAAAACCAGTCCTCCATTCTTCAGGAACGTGAAATTTCAGGAAGGAAAATGCATAGACGCCACTCCTCGTCGACGTCGGGAAGACGGGACGGACGGAAAGGAACGATGCGGATTCCTCGAAGAAAACGAAGCCGTCGTCTCGAATCCGGACTCAAGAACGTCGGCGTCTCGACGTCGCTTTTTTCGGATGGAACCGGAAGATGTCGCCTCGCGTGGGAAATGCATTGCACACTGCCGTACAACACACAAAAAGAACGCTGCACGCGCATGCGCCCCGCCAGGTAGTATACCTGCTCCTTTCGCCCTCCGCAAGCAGCGATTTCAGCGGGTTCCGCGCTGGTCTCCCTTCGGTAGGTCCAGAACGACCCGTTTTCGCGCATCCTCTGGATCTGCCTTTTTCACACAAAGCTCTCTAGAATGGATGCGTGGTCGGCAGGAAAACACTCTTTTTCACACACAGGAGGATTTTTCATGAACGCGAGAAAGGACCATCCCGCACGGAGCGTCGCCCTCGGCGCGGTCCTGGCCGCCGCCGTAACGGTGGCCACCATGATCCACGTTCCCCTTCCGGGATTCCGGATCTATTTCAACCTCGGAGAGGGCGTCATCTATACCGTGGCGATCCTCCTGGGCGGCAGATACGGCGCCGCCGCAGGCGGCATCGGCGCCGCCATCGCCGATCTCGTCCTGGGCTATCCCCTGTGGGCACCGATCACTGCGGTGATCAAGGGCGCCGAGGGCTATCTCGTCGGACGCCTCGCCCGCCGAAACAGATACATCGCTCTCGCCGCCGGCGCGGCGGTCATGGCCTCCGGGTACAGTCTCACCGCAGGCGTGCTCTACGGGCGTGCGGCGATTCCCGTGGAGTTCGCCACGGATCTTCTTCAGACCGGCGTGGGCGCTGCCGTCGCCCTTGTGCTCGTACCGCTTCTCGAACGCCGCATTCTCGGAAAAACTCCGGCGGTCCGCTGAAAAACGGAAGGTCCGCCCCCCTAGGGGGGCGGACCTTCATTCGCACCTTCACCAACCGGGGCTGCTCCGGACGCGCAGGTCTTCGAGCCGCCACACCAGACGACAATGCTCCCGCAGGGGAAGGCCGTCCACCGAGAGCTCACACCGCTTGGTAACCCCATCTACGGCGCCCGCCGCAACGAGGGCACGGAGCATGGACTGCTCCTCCCCGGGAAGATGGCCGAGCCGTTTTCCGGAACACAGAGAAAGAAGCACCGCGAGCCCGTAACCACCCCAGTTCGAGACGTCCACGGGAAGAGCTACGTCGGCAGCGACGACGCTCAGAGCGGCGGAGAAGCCGGGAACCGCCCTGACAAGCCCCTCTCCCAACGCTCCCATACCAGCCTCGTTGCCCCCGTCTCCGATGGCCAGAACAGGAATCCCCGCTTTCCGAGCGAGAGACACGGCATCGTCGAGCGGCGGTGTGATCGCCGAAATGTCCTCTCCCCGCATGTTGCGGTACCGCCCGTCCGCAGAGCGGCCAAGCCGTTCGAGAAACACGAGCGCCCGGGGATCTTCCGCCAGCACCTCCGCACCGGCGGCGGCACATCGCACGGGAGGCCCCCCGACGGCGGCGGAGCAGGCTTCCAACGCGGGCGCGCAGAGCGCATCGGTCACGAGGGAAACATCCTTCCCCAGGCGGACGAGGGCCCGCCCCAGAATCACCGCTCCCGGCGGCCCGTCCGTCTCCGCCGCACCACGAGGGCCAATGGAAGCGACAGGGCCTTCCGAGGCCAAGCCCCCCTTTTCCGGAACGAAAAATCCGGTCACTACGACAATCCGTTCAGACTTCTCCAGAAGAGCGACCGCGGAAAGCCACGCCGACACACTTCCCAGGCCGGAGATGCCTCTCCCGGTTCTTCCTGAGGCGACGCAATCCGCCACGTCCTTCGCGACGGCCAGAAACTGCGCATCGTCGAGCTTGGGCTCACACCGTACTACGGGAACCACGACATCGGTCATAATGGGCACATCCCCTAGATGCTGAGCATCTCCACAAGCTCCAACAGCTCCGGAGGAAGCTCCTTGCGTTCGGTCCAGGTCTTTTCCAGAGGAACGGCCTGCATCGCGCCGTTCACACATCCCACCATGACGCCTCCCTCTCCTGCGCAGAGACGCTCCACCGCAAAGGCGCCGAGGCGGGAGGCCAGAATCGCGTCCGCAGCGGAAGGCCCTCCGCCGCGCTGAATGTGCCCCAGCACGGTGATGCGCGCATCGTACCCCGCCGTGTCGGAAAGCAGCGACGCCAGCTCCTGGGCCGGCATGACCCCTTCGGCGAGCACGATGAGAGAGTGCGTCTTGCCCCGCTTCTTCGCGTAGTGGAGCTTGTCGCAGAGCCGCCCCAACTCGAAGGAAACCTCGGGAATCACCACGTGTTCCGCGCCGCTCGCCACGCCGACGGAGAGCGCGATCCATCCGGAATGGCGCCCCATGACCTCCACGACAAAGAGGCGGTCGTGACTGCTTGCGGTGTCCCGCAGCTTCACCACCGCATCGAGGGCGGTGTTCACCGCCGTGTCGAAGCCGATGGTGGCATCCGTCCCCCAGAGATCGTTGTCGATGGTGCCGGGGATGCCCACCACAGGAAATCCCCTCAGGTGAAGTTCCTGTGCACCGCGAAAGGATCCGTCCCCACCGATGACCACGAGACCGTCCACATCGAGGGAGCGGAGGCGGGAAAGCCCCTCGTTGATCCCCTCGGGACGCTTGAACCGCTCGGATCTCGCCGTGCGAAGGATCGTCCCTCCCCGGTGGATGATCCCACCGACGGAACTCTTGGTGAGGGGAATCACATCGCCGTCAAGAAGTCCTTCATAACCGCGGCGGACACCGATGACATCGAGATTCCGGTAGATCGCGGCCCTTGTCACGGCACGAATCGCGGCGTTCATGCCCGGAGAATCTCCACCACTCGTGAGCACGGCAAGTCGTTTCATGGGCATCCTCTCCTCGCAGAAATCTTCTCTGGATCCAGTCAATGCGTCAGCGCTTCGGTGAAACGATCGCCAACGCCGCTTCTCTGTTTCCATGCATACCACGGGAACCGGGTTTTGTAAACGCGGGATGCCAAAGACTCTCTTCACGTCCTGCGGTGACCACTCCCCCGCAGAGCGGGTCGTCCCGAAAAAGCCCTGCCCTTTGCGCCGCCGGATAAACATCGG
>NZ_JARKPW010000205.1:0-2668 GCF_029975095.1 Aminiphilus sp. | reverse complement strand
AGGAGCCCGGATCGGCGCCAACGCCACGCTGTTGCCCGGCATCGAGATCGGCGAGGACGCCCTCGTCGCGGCGGGAGCGGTGGTGGTGCGCAATGTTCCTCCCCGGATGGTGGTGGCGGGAGTGCCCGCCCGGGTGCTGCGCCCTGTTCCGGAGGAGCAGCTTCTCGAAAAGCAGGTCTTCTTCGACGGCTGATCGGCAATTGAATTGACAATCAGCCAAAATTTGAAAGGAGGTGCGTGGGCTCGTCGCGGCTTCTTCCCCTCCCCGCGGCGAGGTCCTTGAGTGCCTGCAGCTCCTGGTAGGGTGTCTGAACGGGGTGTCGGGGATGGGAGAGACGGAAGATCGGAAGGACGAAGTGCAGCGCTGGACGGCGAAGAGGCGGGCAGCGCTGATCCTTGAGATCCTGAAGGGGAAAACCACGATAGCGGAAGCAGCCCGGACCCAGGGCCCCACGGTGGCCGAGGTGGAGCGGTGGAGGGAACGGTTCCTGGCGGGGGCGGAAAACGCCCTGAGGAGCCGCCCCAGAGACGAAGAGGGGCAGAAGGACGAACTGATCAGGCGCATCGTTCCGGGACCTTGAGGAGCGGACAGGGCAAGCCGGTGATCCGCAGTGACAACGGTCTTGTGTTCCAAAGCCGGAGATTCCGGGAAATGTGCGGTGATTACGGATTGTCTCAGGAATCCGTTACACCCTACACGCCGGAACGGAACGGCATGATCGAAAGATCTTTCAGGAGCCTGAAGGAAGAGTGCGTCTGGCTGAAAGAATTTCGGTCCTTCGAGGAAGCGCAGCGGGAAATCGGCCGGTGGATCCACTGGTACAACGGGGACAGGCCCCATCAATCTCTGGAGTACCTTTCCCCGAAGCAGTATCGACTCGAACAAGCGGCATTAATGGCTTGATTTCAGGGGAGCACTCCATTCCCCGGCTTTCCGGCTTGAACGGGAAAAAACACGAAAGCACCGAAAAGAGCCGCTAGGGGAGAGGTGAACATGGAATACATCGGAATTTTCATCGACGGTGGATATCTCCAGAAACTCTCTTTGCAGATGGCGCCCGAATTTCGAATCGACATGGCGAAGCTGGTGCGATGGATTGCCTGCGATCTGCCTGTACGCAGAGTCTATTACTACGACTGCTTACCGTATCAGTCGCCGTTGCCGACGACCGAGGAAAGGGAGCGAGTCTCCAGGAAGCAGAAGTTTTTTCAGGCGCTTGAAAAGCTGGATCGATTCGAAGTACGGCTCGGGAGGCTGGAAAAGCGCGGCGCGGACGAAAGCGGTAAACTGCTTTTCGATCAGAAGGGCGTCGATCTTCAGATGGGGCTGGATTTCGCCCTTGCCTCTCTCCGACAGAAAATATCGTACGCCGCGCTGCTTTCGGGCGACAGCGACCTTTGCCCTGCGATCGAAGCGGCGAAAAACGAAGGCGTGATAACCCGTCTTGTTCACGGGCCGTTTGGGACGTTTCACAATCGGCTATGGAATATCGTCGATGAACGGAGAGAGATTACTCCCGCTGTCCTGAAAGAACTGGCGCTCGCATAATGAGAGGAGAGACCTTGCGGCCCCTCCTCGTACACATTGGCATCTCCCGAAGGAAACACCAAGGAATATAGTGAATTTATTATAGAAACAAGAGCCTCTTTTGTCAAGGTGAGATCTATTGACATGTGAGGGACTGCGGCAGGTGTGTGAGCTGAGTGTTGTGCGCAGGACTGCGAGCTTTTTGAACGTTTCGCGGGCAGTACGCTTTCCGAAGGAGCTTGGTTTTTTAAAACATGACGCGATTATCCCGGAGCGGGCGTCCCGCTTTTCCGCTCCGCTTCGGCGGTAAAAGTTTTGAAAGTCCTTTCCATGTCGCATCGTCTATGTCATGTCGGCTCATGGCTCCGTATGATAGCCAGCTTTACGGTTCTTTTCAAGTTTTGAAAAAACGACCTAAGGGAGAACGGAGGGAACGCCATGGCACAGTGCGTCGCTCCGGGAGCGATTTTGGGGAAGAAGGTCTCTTTGGGATACAACGTGGTCATCGAGGATGAAGTGGAGCTCGGAGACGGCGTGGAAGTCGGGCATAACGTGGTGATCCGCCGGGGTGTGCGGATCGGGGCGGGATGCCGCATCTGCGACAACGCCGTGCTGGGAAAGCTTCCCGCCACGGCCTCCCTTTCCGCCACGACGGAAGAACCCCGGGAGCTGCCTTTCCTCGAACTGGGCGAGGCGGTCACCGTGGGGGCCTGCGCCGTGCTCTACCGGGGGGCCGCCCTCGGGCGCGGCGTCTTCGTGGCTGATCTGGCGAGCATTCGGGAGGATGTGACCATCGGGGAACTCACCATCGTGGGACGGGGAGTGACCGTCGAGAACAAGGTGCGCATCGGGCGCAAGGTGAAGATCGAGACCGAGGCCTACGTGACCGCTCTGAGCGTCGTGGAGGATTACTGTTTCCTCGCTCCCGAGGTGACCTTCACGAACGACAACTTTCTGGGACGCACGGAGGAGCGGAAGAAACACTTCGGTGGCCCCACATTGCGGCGAGGAGCCCGGATCGGCGCCAACGCCACGCTGTTGCCCGGCATCGAGATCGGCGAGGACGCCCTCGTCGCGGCGGGAGCGGTGGTGGTGCGCAATGTTCCTCCCCGGATGGTGGTGGCGGGAGTGCCCGCCCGG